>NZ_BAABAT010000021.1:0-192065 GCF_039537565.1 Dactylosporangium darangshiense | reverse complement strand
GGGCGGGCGGTCCGCGCCGCTGCCGCCGCCGCCACCGCCGCCGCGGCGCCCGCCGCGCCGGGTGGGCCGGGGCGTGGCGACCGGCGTCGCCCTCGCGGCGATGCTGGCGTGCCTGCTGGGCGGGCTGAGGCTGGCCGAGAGCGCGGGCGGGCGCGGCGGGCAGGCCGCGGACCGGCCGCCGTCGCCCTCGCCGTCCCCGTCGCCGAAGCCGACCAAGACGGTGACGGACGGCAAGCTGCGCTTCTCCGTCGCCAAGTTCACCTGCGGTGTCACGCAGGTCGGCGACTGGCCGCTGGTGCAGAAGCCGAAGGGCCAGTTCTGCCTGGTGGAGCTGAAGGTGGAGAACACCGGCGACAGCAAGGGCCGGGTGTGGATCGGCAACCAGAAGCTGCGTGACTCGGGCGGCACGGAGTACGACCCGGATGCGTGGTCGTTGCTGTACTACGACAAGACGCGGCCCCTGGCCAACGACATCGGGCCGGGGGAGACGGTGCAGGGCACGCTCGTCTACGACGTGCCGACCGGGCTCACGTTCACGGAGCTGCGCGTCAAGTCCGGCCTCGTCGGCGGCGCCAGCAGCGGGATCAAACTCGGCTGACCGGCTGTGAGAGCGCTCCATGGGAGCGTTTCCGCCAAGGTCATGAGTGCATCGCCGGTGCGGCCGCAAACGCATCGACGGTGATCCCGAGCAAACACCATGGGCAGTGCCTTGGCAAGGGTTGCGGTGTCGTTAAGTTTCGTTACATCCGTGTTATTGACACCACTGTCCGCAATCCGATTTAGTGTGCCGGAACCGGTTGCGGAACCGGTTCCAGAACACGCTCTCTTGCCAGAAAGCGCTCTCACCGGAAGGATCGCGGCGTGCCGATAACCATCGCCGATGTCGCGGCGCGAGCGGGGGTCAGCAAGACCACCGTTTCGCGGGTGCTCAACGGCAAAGGGGAGGTCGACGAGGCGACCGCGGCACGGGTACGCACGGTCATCGACGAGCTGGGCTACGTGCCCAGTGCGCGGGCGGTCAACCTCGCGCGGGGGCACACCCGGGTCATCGGGATGCTCGTGCCGTCGCTGACCTGGCCGTGGATGGGCGACATAGTGCAGGGCGCGGTGGACGTCGTGGAGTCGGAGGGATACGGGTTGCTGCTGTTCACGTGCAACCGCGGCGCCGAGTCCATGCGCCAGTTCTCCGCGCAGGTCTCCGGCAAGGCGTTCGACGGGCTGCTGGCCATCGAGCCCGAGGGGACCCTGGACTACCTGGCCGACCTGTACGCCGGCGGCCTGCCGGTGGTGCTCATCGACGATCGCGGCGACAAGCCGCTGATGCCGTCGGTGGCGACGACCAACCGGGCGGGCGGATCGCTCGCCGCCCGGCACCTCGTGGAGATCGGCCGGCGACGCCCCCTTGTCATCACCGGCTCCGAGAAGTTCGGCTGCACCCAGGACCGGCTCGGCGGCTTCGCGGACGTGTTCGCGGCGGCCGGCGCGCCGATCGACCCCCGGCTCGTCATCGAGGGGGACTTCACCTACGAATGCGGCGCGGTCGCCGTCCAGCGGGCGCTGGACGAGGGCCTGGAGTTCGACGCCGTGTTCGCGCACAACGACCTGTCCGCCGCGGGCGCCCTGCAGGCGCTGCGGCTCGCGGGCCGATCGGTGCCGCAGGACGTCGCCCTGGTGGGCTTCGACGACATCCTGCAGTCGGCGCACACCGAGCCGCCGATGACCACCGTCCGCCAGCCCATGCGCCAGATGGGCGAGATGGCGGCCCGCCGGCTCATCGCCCATTTCGACGGCACGCCGTTGACGGCCGAGCCGAACATCCTGTCCACCACGCTCGTCGTGCGCGGTTCGACCGTGCCGGCGCAGCCCGAGCGCAACACCTGAAGGTTCTACGTCACGCCGCACCACTGGGCGGGACCGGCCGCAAGGGTTCCGTCGTCATTCCCGATTTTGTAAATGTCCGCCCCACCTGTCGATCCAGGTACAAAAGGAGACACCCCCGTGTTGACCAGACGCTCCGTTCTGCTCGGCATGGCCGGTCTGCTGGCCACGTCGACCACTCTGGCCGCGTGCGGCGACTCGCCGAACGAGAAGGCGAAGAATAGCGGCGCCAAGACGACGGTCCTGACCGTCGGCATGCCCAACGGCCCGCTGACCGAGAACGAGAACCCGTTCCTCACCACCTCGGCCGGGGCCAAGGACGGCTACCGCTGGGTGGTCTACGAGCCGCTGATGATGTGGAACCCCGTCAAGCCGGCCGACCCGATGAAGCCGTGGCTGGCCACGAAGGCGGAGTGGAACAAGGACTACACCTCGGTCAAGGTCACGATCCGTGACAACGCCGAGTGGTCCGACGGGCAGAAGCTCACCGCCGACGACGTCGCGTTCACCTACAAGCTGGTGCGTGACAACGAGGCCCTCAACTCCGGCGGCGTGCCGATCACCGACGCGACCGTGAGCGGCGCGGACGTGACCATCACGTTCAAGTCCCCGCAGTTCGTCAGCCAGCAGAAGGCGATCGCCCAGATCCCGATCGTGCCCAAGCACGTGTGGGAGAAGGTCTCCGACCCGAAGTCCGAGGTCAACAAGAACCCGATCGGCTCGGGCCCGTACACCATCAAGTCCTTCACCCCGCAGACCACGACCCTCGTGGCCCGCGACAAGGGCTACTGGCAGGCGCTGCCGCAGGTCAAGGAGCTGCGGTACACCTCCTACAACGACAACAACGCGCAGACCACGGCCCTGGCCAACGGCGAGTGCGAGTGGAGCTTCGTCTTCATCCCCAACGTGAAGACGGTCTTCATCGACAAGGACGCGGCCAACCACAAGATCTGGGCCCCGCCGGTCCTGGGCATCCACGGCCTCTACATCAACACCACGAAGGCGCCGTTCAACGACCCGAAGCTGCGCGTCGCGATGGGCATGGTCATCAACCGCGACGACATCTTCACCACGGCCGAGGCCGGCTACTTCCACCCGCTGGTGAAGAGCGTGACGGGCCTGCCCTCGCCGGCCGGTGACGCCTACATCTCGGACGAGTACAAGGGCAAGGACTACAAGGTCGACGTCGAGGGCGCCAAGACGCTGCTCGCCAGCGCCGGCTACAAGCTCGACGGCAACACGCTGAAGGACCCGTCCGGCAAGCCGGTCACCCTGACGCTGACCGACCCGGCCGGTTGGTCGGACTACCAGACCTCGCTGGAGATCGTGAAGGCCAACCTGGCCACGATCGGCATCAACGCGACGGTCGACAAGGCCAACCAGGACGCGTGGTTCAAGAACGTCGAGGCCGGCCAGTTCGACGCGGCGTTCCGCTGGACCGAGGGTGGCTCGACCCCGTACGACATCTACCGCACGGTGATGGACGGCGACCAGCTCAAGCCGATCGGCACCGCCTCCCCGGCCGGTAACTTCGGCCGCTTCGACAGCAAGGACGCCACGGCGGCGCTGCGCGCCTACGCGGCCGCCACCGACGACGCGGCCCGCAAGACCGCGCTCGCCACGCTGCAGAAGATCTTCGTCGAGCAGGCCCCGATGATCCCGGTCGGTGCCGACAACATCGGCGGCGCCTTCAGCACGAAGAACTGGACCGGCTGGCCGGACGACGCCAACCCGTACGGCGCCGCTCAGCCGACCCAGGCCAACGCGCTGGACGTCATCCTGCACCTCAAGCCGTCCGCCTGATAATCGGATCGGACCGACACCGCTCCCCGGGTGGCCCTTGCGCGGCCGCCCGGGGAGCGGTACCCCATGAGGACGACACCCCCGAGACAGGACCAACGGCAATGACGTTGAGCGAGAGCCCGGCGGCGCCGGTCGGCGAGGTGGTGCTGGAGGCCGAGGGCCTGACCAAGCACTTCCCCGTCCGGCGGAAGCTGAGCGACATCTTCACCGGCAAGCGGGCCGTCGTGCACGCGGTCGACGACGTTTCCCTCACCCTGCGCCGCGGCAGGGTCACCGCGCTGGTCGGCGAGTCCGGCTCGGGCAAGTCCACCGTCGCCCGGCTGTTCGCCCAGCTGTACCCCCGCACCGCCGGCGACCTGCGCCTGCACGGCGAGACGACGAAGGTCCACGGCGGGCGCCGGTTCCGCGACTACGTCAGCCGCGTGCAGCTCATCTTCCAGGACCCGTTCGGCTCGCTCAACCCGGTCCACACGGTCCGCTACCACCTGACCCGGGCATTGAAGATCCACGGCAATGCCGGCAAGAACGCCGAGGAGCTCGAGGCCGCCCTCGCCGCGCTGCTGACCCGGGTGGCGATGACCCCGCCCGAGCGCTACATCGACAAGTTCCCGCACGAGCTGTCCGGCGGGCAGCGCCAGCGCGTGGCCATCGCCCGCGCTCTCGGTGCGGACCCCGAGGCGCTGCTGGCCGACGAGCCGGTGTCGATGCTCGACGTGTCGATCCGCCTCGGCATCCTGAACCTGCTGCGCGACCTCAAGGAGCGGCTCAACCTCGCCATCCTGTACATCACGCACGACATCGCCTCGGCGCGGTACTTCGCCGACGAGACGATGGTGATGTACGCCGGGCGGATGGTCGAGGGCGGCGACAGCGAGTCGGTCACGCAGAACCCCGCGCACCCCTACACCCGGCTGCTCATCGAGTCCGCGCCCGACCCGGACCGCATCGCCGGCATCGCCGACGCGACCGCCAAGGACCGCGGCAACGGCGAACCGCCGAGCCTGATCCGGCCCCCGTCCGGCTGCCGGTTCCACCCCCGCTGCCCGCACGCGATGAAGCGCTGCACCGTCGACCTGCCGCCGCGGCTGGAAGTCGGCGGCGAGCCCGGCCACTGGGCGGCCTGCTGGCTCTACGACGCCGAGACGGTCGCCAAGGAAGGCGTCGGCTCGGCCGCCGACCCGTCGATCCCCACGCCGCCGGCGCTGCACCTGCCGGAGGAGGCACGATGAGATTCCTGCTGCAACGCCTCGCCTTCTACCTGTTCACGGCGTGGGCGGCGATCACGATCAACTTCTTCATCCCGCGGATGATCCCCGGCGACCCGATCAGCTCGTTCCTGGCCCGCAACCAGGGCGCGGTGTCCGCCGACGCGATCCAGTCGCTGCGAGTGCTCTTCGGTCTCGACCAGAAGCAGAGCCTGTGGCAGCAGTACCTCGACTACTGGGGGCAGCTCTTCCACGGCGACCTGGGCCTGTCCTTCACGTTCTTCCCGTCCACCGTCTCCGAGGTGATCGGGCAGAGCCTGCCGTGGACGATCGGCCTCGTCGGCATCACCACCGTGATCAGCTTCATGGTCGGCACGACGCTGGGCATCGGCGCCGGCTGGCGGCGCGGCACGTGGATCGACGGGCTGCTGCCGGCCACGACGTTCCTGTCCTCGATCCCGTACTTCTGGCTGGGCCTCGTCGCGATCGCCGTGTTCACCGGCCCGGGCAGCTACTTCCCGTCCTCCGGCGGCTACACCCCCGGCCTCGTGCCGGCACTGGACCAGTACTTCATCGGCTCCGCGATCAACCACAGCGTGCTGCCGGCCGTCACGATCCTGCTGTCCTCGATGAGCGGCTGGATCCTCGGCATGCGCAACATGATGGTCACCGTCTCGGCGGAGGACTACATCACCGTCGCCCACGCCAAGGGCCTGTCCGAGCGGCGGGTCGCGTTCAGCTACGCCGCCCGCAACGCGCTGCTGCCCAACGTGTCGGCGTTCGCGCTGTCGCTGGGCTTCATCGTCGGCGGCACCCTGCTGGTGGAGATCGTGTTCTCCTACCCGGGCGTCGGCTTCCAGCTCTTCCAGGCCGTCGGCGCGCACGACTACCCGCTGATGCAGGGCATCTTCCTGGTCATCACCATCTCGGTGCTGGTGGCCAACCTGCTCGCGGACGTCGCGTACCTGCTGCTCGACCCGCGCACCCGAAAGGCAGGCTGAGATGACCGCCACCCCCTCGAGCATCGAGCAGGTCATCCCCGGTCAGGGCGCCATGGCCCAGCCCGACGTCACGCCGGCGGGCAAGAAGGCCAAGCGCAGGCGGTTCCGGTTCATCGCCAACGGCAAGGCGACCACCGGCCTGGTCATCCTCGCCATCTACGTGCTGTTCGCGATCATCGGGCCGTGGGTCGCGCCGTTCGACCCGGACAAGATCACCTCGGACGTGCTGCAGGCGCCGTCGGCCAAGCACTGGTTCGGCACCTCGCACCTCGGCCAGGACATCTTCAGCCAGATCCTGGCCGGCACCCGCAGCGTGGTGATGGTCGGCGCGATCGCCGGCATCGTGGCCACGGTCCTGTCGATCCTCGTCGGCGTCACCGCCGGCTACCTCGGCGGGGTCATCGACGAGATCCTGTCGGTGCTGTCCAACGTGTTCCTGGTCATCCCCGGCCTGCTGCTGATCATCATCATCTGCACTTCGCTGCCGCGCGTGAACGACCTCACCGTCGCCCTCGTCATCGGCCTGACCAGCTGGTCGTGGGGCTCACGCGTGCTACGAGCACAGACCCTGTCGCTGCGCCAGCGCGACTACGTCGAGGCGTCGCGGGCCACCGGCGAGAAGACCTGGCGGATCATCTTCTTCGAGATCCTGCCCAACCTGACGGCCATCATCGCCTCCGGCTTCGTCGGCACCGTCATCTTCGCCGTGCTGTCGGAGATCACGCTCGCGTTCATCGGCATCTCCTCGGTCAGCTCGTGGAACTGGGGCACCATCCTGTTCTGGGCGCAGGGACAGCAGGCCCTCGCGCAGGGCGCCTGGTGGTGGTTCGTGCCCGCGGGCCTGGCCATCGCCATCCTCGGCACGGCGCTGAGCCTGGTGAACTTCGGCATCGACGAGTTCGTCAGCCCGCGGCTGCGCACCTCCGGCCACGGCCCGAAGCGCACCAGCACCGGCGAGAAGGTGCGGATGAAGGTCGGCTTCACGCCGGTCATCCGCCCCGTCGAGCCGACCGGGACGATCGACATGAAAGACGGTGCAACGCGATGACCCAGGTCCTCACCAGGCCGCTGCTGGAGATCAAGAACCTCAACGTCGACTACGGCCTCGGCGACGAGGCCGTGCACGCGGTGCGCGACGTGAGCCTGACCATCCACCGCGGCGAGGTCGTCGGCCTCGCCGGCGAGAGCGGCAGCGGCAAGTCGACCCTGGCCTACGGCGTGACCCGGCTGCTGCCGCCGCCCGGCGTCGTGGCCGGCGGCTCCGTCACCTACCACCCGCCGACCGGCGAGCCGTTCGACGTGCTGAGCCTCTCCCACGCGGAGCTGCGCAAGTTCCGCTGGGCCGAGACGTCGATCGTGTTCCAGGGCGCGATGAACTCGCTCAACCCGGTGCACAAGGTCGACGTGCAGATGATGGACGCGATCAAGGCGCACGAGCCGCAGCTGTCCAAGGCCGCCCGCCTGGACCGGGCCAAGGAGATGCTGCGCCTCGTCGGCATCTCCGAGGACCGCCTCGACGCCTACCCGCACCAGCTCTCCGGCGGCATGCGCCAGCGCGTCATGATCGGCATGGCGCTCGCCCTGGAGCCGCAGCTGGTCATCATGGACGAGCCGACCACCGCGCTGGACGTCGTCATGCAGCGGCAGATCCTCGGCCAGCTCGTCGAGCTGCGCGAGCGGCTGGGCTTCTCGGTGCTGTTCATCACCCACGACCTGTCGCTGCTCGTCGAGTTCAGCGACCGGATCGCGATCATGTACGGCGGCCGGATCGTCGAGGAGGCGCCGTCCGCCGACATCTACCGCGACCCGCTGCACCCCTACAGCGTCGGCCTGCTGCGCTCGTTCCCCGCCCTGCGCGGCGATCGGCGCGAGCTGACCGGCATCCCCGGCTCCCCGCCGGACCTGCGGGGGATGCCGTCCGGGTGCGCGTTCCACCCGCGCTGCCCGAAGCGGTTCGAGCCGTGCGACAAGGAGATCCCGGTCCTGGGCAAGCCCGACGACCATGTCGGACCGGCCCGCACCGTGGCGTGCTGGCTGCATCCGGTCACCGCCGGATAGCACCGCGCTGCCGCGTCATCATCCACGAACAACCCAGGAGAACCATGGACACGACCGCGACCCCCCTCGATCTCGCGAACCCGATCGCCACGCTCCCGCCCTCGTTCCGCTGGGGTGTGGCGACCTCGGCCTACCAGATCGAGGGCGCGGTCGACGAGGGCGGGCGCACCCGGTCCATCTGGGACACCTTCTGCGAGGTCCCCGACGCCGTCGACAAGGGCGACACCGGTGAGGTCGCGTGCGACCACTACCACCGCATGCCCCAGGACGTGGCGCTCATCCGGGACCTCGGCGTCGACCTGTACCGCTTCTCCGTGGCCTGGCCGCGCGTGCAGCCGCGCGGCCGCGGCCCGGTCAACCCCGAGGGCATCGGCTTCTACGACCGGCTCACCGACGAGCTGCTCGCCAACGGCGTCGAGCCGTGGGTGACGCTGTACCACTGGGACCTGCCCCAGGAGCTCGAGGACGCCGGCGGCTGGCCGGAGCGCGACACCGCGTACCGCTTCGCGGACTACAGCATGATGGTCTTCGACGCGCTGCAGGACCGGATCAAGACGTGGACGACGCTGAACGAGCCGTGGTGCTCGGCGATGCTCGGCTACGCCTACGGTGCGCACGCGCCGGGCCGGCGCGACTTCGCCGCCTCGATGCGGGCGGTGCACCACCTGCTGCTCGGCCACGGCCTGGCCACCCAGCGGATGCGCGAGGCCAGCGACGGGCGCCACGAGTTCGGCATCACGCTGAACATGGGCGTGTCGACGCCGCAGACCGACTCCGCCGCCGACCGCGACGCGGCCCGCCGCTCCGACGCGCTGGGCACCCGCATCTACCTCGACCCGCTGGTCCACGGCCGGTACCCGGCCGACCTCGTCGACGACCTGGCCCGCCGCGGCGTGACGCTGCCGGTCCAGGACGGCGACCTCGAGGTGATCAGCACCCCGCTGGACGTGCTCGGCGTCAACTACTACTTCTCCGAGACCGTCTCCGGCGTCGACGAGGACGGCAACAACACCGACCCGGACGGGCTGCCGGTCACCCGGGTCATCCCGACCGGCCGGCCGATCACGGCGATGGGCTGGGAGATCGTCCCCGAGGGCTTCACCCAGCTGCTGGTGCGCCTGCACAACGACTACGGCCTGCCCATCTTCGTGACCGAGAACGGCTCGGCGTTCGACGACGTGCCCGACGAGACCGGCTTCGTCGACGACGAGGACCGGGTGGCGTACTTCGACTCCCACATCGGCGCCGTCGCCCTGGCCCGGCAGCAGGGCGCGGACATCCGCGGCTACTTCGCGTGGTCGCTGATGGACAACTTCGAGTGGGCGTACGGCTACGACAAGCGCTTCGGCATCGTCCGCGTCGACTACGACACGCAGGAGCGCACCCCGAAGCGCTCGGCGCACTGGTACCGCGACACGATCCGCTCCCTGCGCGCCTGAGTATTCCCAGCTCACCCGGCTTTGTGCGAACATATGTTCGTGCCGGGTGGTGCTGCTCATATCCTGCACGCCGACCTCGACGCGTTCTACGCCTCCGTCGAGCAGCGTGACGACCCCCGCCTGCGTGGCCGACCGGTCATCGTGGGCGGGGGTGTCGTGCTGGCGTGCAGCTACGAGGCCAAGCGCCGCGGGGTCCGCACCGCGATGGGCGGGCGGCAGGCCCGGGCGCTGTGCCCGGAGGCGATCGTGGTGCCGCCGCGCATGTCGGCGTACTCGGCGGCGTCGAAGGCCGTCTTCGAGATCTTCCGCGACACCACCCCGGTCGTGGAGGGCCTGTCGATCGACGAGGCGTTCCTCGACGTCGGCGGCCTGTACCGCATTGCCGGCGCCCCGGTGGGCATCGCCGAGCGGCTGCGGGACCGGGTGCGCGCCGACGTGGGCCTGGCCATCACCGTCGGCGTGGCCCGCACGAAGTTCCTGGCGAAGGTGGCCAGCGGCGTGGCCAAGCCCGACGGGCTGCTGCTCGTGCCGCCGGACGAGGAGCTGCAGTTCCTGCACCGGCTGCCGGTGGAGCGGCTGTGGGGCGTCGGCACGGTCACCGCGGCGAAGCTGCACGCGCACCGGGTCACCACCGTCGGGCAGGTCGCCCGCCTCGGCGAGGCGACGCTCGTGTCGCTGCTGGGGGAGGGCCAGGGCCGGCACCTGCACGCCCTGGCGCACAACCGCGACCCGCGCCCGGTCGTCGTCGGCCGGCGGCGCCGCTCGATCGGCGCGCAGCGGGCCCTGGGCCGCGGCCCGCACCCGCGCCCGTTCGTGGAGGCGGTCCTGGCCGAGCTCGTCGACCGGGTGAGCCGCCGGATGCGCACGGCCGGCCGCACGGGCCGCACCGTGGTCCTGCGGCTGCGCTTCGCCGACTTCACGCGGGTCACCCGCTCCCACACGCTGCAACGCCCCACGTCGCACACGCAGACGCTGCTGGACGCGGTGCGCCGCCTGCACGAGGCCGCGGTCTCGGACATCGCCAACCGCGGCCTGACGCTCGTCGGCATCGCCGTCGCGAACCTCGACAACGACGACTCGCTGCAGCTCGAGTTGCCCTTCGACGTGACATCCGGGGCCGAACTGGACACGGCCCTGGACCGGGTCCGTGACCGGTTCGGCTCGGCGGCGCTGACGCGCGCCTCGCTGCTGGGCCGCAGGCAGGGACCAACCGTTCCGCTGCTTCCGGACTAGCTTCCTAGGATGCGGTACACGATGTGCCCCCGCTTCAGACAGGGTTGCCACAGCGCCCGGCCAGGACTCCGCAGTTCCGGCAGGCTTCGCCCGGCTGCCGGTCCTCGTTGCCGCAGACCAGGCATCGTCCGGCGGGGTCGGCCCCCGCGGCGCACGCGTCAAGCACCCGGCCCACCACAACGGGGAGCGGTTCGACCGGATGCTGCTGCGGGTCGGGGCAGTAGGCGATGGCGTGGCAACCCCAGGAGTCCCACGGATGCGCCGACGCGGGGACGCGCCGGCCCTCCCGCTTCCGCAGTCGGCGGCGGACGGCAAAGGCGGCTGCCCGCGGCAGGACCAGAGCGCGGGCCATCTCGAGCTCGTCGAGGGCTCGGACCAGCGACGAGGGATCGGCCTCGATACCGCCGACGATGCGGTGTGTGGTCGCCAGGTGGTGCCAGGTGGCCCGGAAGCCGTACGGCGCGAAGTGGTAGAGACAGTTCCGCAGGTGCATCCGGCGCTGACGGGGGCCGATGCTCTCGTCACGAACCCGGCGGGCGGTCGCGGGGAAACTGGTCACCCCAGCATGATCACAGAGAGGCTTCACCCCTCGGGCTTTGCGTGTTTTCCTAGCATCCTAGGACGGCTTAGGCAGCGTGCCTAACGGCACGCCTCTTTCAAGAACGATCGGCGCTTCGCGCCGAACTGCTCCAACCAGAGCAGCAGGCCTTGAGGGTTAGGCGGTCTCGGTGAGGGGGAGCAGGACGGTGAATGTGGTGTCGCCCGGCTCGGAGGTGACACGGATGTCGCCGTGATGCTTCTTGACGACGATGCGGTAGCTGATGTCCAGGCCGAGTCCGGTGCCTTCGCCGACGGGCTTCGTAGTGAAGAAGGGTTCGAAGATCCGGGGGCGGACCTCGGGCGGGATGCCGGCGCCGGTGTCGTTGATGTCGACGGCGAGGCACTTGCCGGTTTCGTCGAGGCGGGTGGTGATGGTGAGGGTGCCGGCGCCGTGCATGGCGGAGACGGCGTTGTCGATCAGGTTCGTCCAGACCTGGTTGAGCTCGGCGGCGTACGCGGGGATGGTGGGCAGTTGGCGGTCGTAGTTGGTGTTCACGCGGATGCCCTGGGGGATCTTGGCGTTGAGCATGATGAGGGTGGCGTCGAGCAGGTCGTGGACGTCGACGACCTGGAATGGTCCGCGGTCGAGTTGTGAGTATTGCTTGGCGGCGTTGACGAGGCCGGAGATGCGCGCGACGGCGTCGTCGATTTCGCCCATGAGCAGTTCGGTTTCGATGGTGTAGGAGAGCCATCGGATGGCGGGTTCGAGGTCGAGGTCGCCGATGCACTCGGCGATGTCCTGGAGCCAGGGGACGTCGACGCCGCCGGCGACGAGGTTGGGTGCGAGGTCCCAGGCGCCGTTGACGTCGTGTTCGTCGAGCCAGTCGCCGATGGCGTCTTCGGCGTCGCTGGTTTCCAGTGCGGTGCGTTTGGGGGCGTTGGCGGCCTTCTTGACCGCGGTTTCCTGGAGCTCGACGAGGCCGTGGAGTTTTTCGCCGTCGAGGCGGCCGTCGGCGATCATGGCGAGTTTGTGGCGCATACCGGCGACTTTGTCGCGTAGTACTGCGGTGGCGCGGACGGCTGCGGCGGCGGGGTTGTTGAGCTCGTGGGTGAGGCCGGCGGAGAGGGAGCCCAGGGCGAGGAGGCGTTCGCGTTCGGCGACGGCGTTGTTGCTGTTGCGCATGCCGAAGAACAGGCCTTCGAGCAGGTGCATGGCCATGGGGAACCATTGGCGGATGGTGGGGCCGAATTCGGCGGCGGGCAGTTCGTAGACTTCGGCGTCGGTGATGGCGTGCATGGTGTTGTTGTAGAGCTGGGGCACCTGGTCGCCGAGGTATGCCTGGGTGGCGCCGCCGTAGACGCCGATCTGGTCGGTGCGGGAGACTTCGACGTCGTCGCCGCGGATGTTGCGGCTGAGGGCGACGGTGCCGGAGAGCAGGACGACGAAGCAGGTGGCGGGTTCGCCTTCGGTGTAGACGGCGGTGCCGGCGGGGTGGGTGACGGCCCGGCCGCGGGTGGCGAGCCAGTCGAGCTGGGTGTCGTCGAGCTGTTCGAAGAGGAAGAGCTTGCGCAGGTCGGTGGGGGACAGGCTGCGTGCGGGGGTGGTCATTGTCCCTCCACGAGGTACCGGTGGACGAGTGAGACGGCCATGGCGCCTTCGCCGACGGCGGAGGCGACGCGTTTGACGGAGTCGGCGCGGACGTCGCCGGCGGCGAAGACGCCGGGGACCGAGGACTCGAGGTGGTAGGGGTCGCGTTGCAGGAGCCAGCCGGGTGGGGGGCTGTCGCCGGTGAGCAGGTCGGGGCCGGTGAGGACGAAGCCGCGGGGGTCGCGTTGGACGGTGCCGTCGAGCCAGTCGGTGCGGGGTTCGGCGCCGATGAAGATGAAGAGCCAGGAGGCGTTGACTGTGCGGGTGGGTCCGCCGTCGATGGGTCGTAGTTCGAGTTGTTCGAGGTGTTCGTCGCCGTGTGCTGCGGCGACTTCGGTGCAGGGGTGGATGGTGATGGTGGGGACGGCGGCGATCTGGTCGATGAGGTATTGGGACATGGAGGCGTTGAGGTTGGGTGCGCGGATGACGAGGTGGACGTTGCGGGCGTAGCGGGAGAAGAACATGGCGGCTTGGCCGGCTGAGTTGGCGCCGCCGACGATGTAGACGTCCTGGTCGGTGCAGCTGGGTGCTTCGGTGGCGGCGCTGCCGTAGTAGACGCCGCGGCCGTGGAGGTCGGCGAGGCCGGGTGCGGTGAGGCGGCGGTAGGCGACGCCGGTGGCGAGGATGACGGCGTGTGCGCCGATGGTGGTGCCGTCTTCGAAGTGCAGGATGCGGGTGTTGCCTTGGATGTCGAGGCGGGTGGCACGGCAGGCGGTGAGGAGTTCGGCGCCGAATTTGACGGCTTGGCGGCGGGCGCGGTCGGTGAGCTGGGCGCCGGATACGCCGTCGGGGAAGCCGAGGTAGTTCTCGATGCGGCTGGATTGGCCGGCTTGGCCGCCGGTGGCGCGTTCTTCGAGCAGGACGGTGCGGAGTCCTTCGCTGGCGCCGTAGACGGCTGCGCCGAGGCCGGCGGGGCCGCCGCCGACGACGACGAGGTCGTAGAAGTCGTTGGTGGGGGTGGTGGTGAGGCCGACGTGGGTGGCGAGTTCGGTTTCGGTGGGGTTGACGAGGGTTTTGCCTTCGGTGGTGACGACGAGGGGTACGTCGTTGGGGGTGAGTCCGGCGGCGGTGAGGAGGCGTTGGCCTTCGGCGTCGTCGGTGGTGTACCACCGGTAGGAGATCATGTTGCGGGCGAGGAAGTCGCGGACTTTGAAGGATGGTGCGGACCAGCGGTGGCCGACGATCTTGACGTCGGCGGTGGGGCGGTCGGGTGCGGCTTTCCAGGCCTCGAGCATGGCGTCGATGACCGGGTAGAGCTTCTCTTCCGGCGGGTGCCAGGGTTTGAGCAGGTAGTGGTCGAGGTCGACGATGTTGATGGCCTGGATGGCGGCGTCGGTGTCGGCGTATGCGGTGAGCAGGACGCGGCGCGCGCGGGGAAAGAGGTCCATGGCGGCCTCGAGGAACTGCAGGCCGTTCATGTTGGGCATGCGGTAGTCGGCGAGCAGGACGGCGACCTGTTCGCCGCGGAGTTTGAGTTCTTTGAGGGTGTCGAGGGCTTCCTGGCCGGAGTCGGCGCGGACGATGCGGTAGTCCTCGCCGTATTGTCTGCGCAGGTCGCGGGCGACGGCGCGGGAGACGGCGGGATCGTCGTCGACGGTCAAGATCGCTGGCTTGGCCATGGGGTCAATCCAACCACGCTGTTGGGCGGTCGACGAATGTGGTTGTGGGTACGGTGGTGACGTGAGTAATGGGTGTGCGCATCTTGATGTGATTGGGCCGGTTGAGCCGTCGGCGGATGGTTGTGAGGACTGTCTGGCGGTGGGCGGTCAGTGGGTGCATCTGCGGTTGTGCCTGACGTGTGGCCATGTGGGGTGTTGCGATTCGTCGCCGGCGAAGCACGCGACGGCGCATTTCCACAGCGTGGGGCATCCGTTGGTGCAGTCGTTCGAGCCGGGTGAGGACTGGGTGTGGTGTTACGCCGATGAGGCGTTGCTGCGGGTGCCCGGTCTGCCGGAGCACTCGCACAGTTAGTTGCCGGGGCCTCGGGGCCGTTTTAGGGCAGTTCCACTTCGAGGCTGCCGTTGACCTGGAGTTTTCTGCGGGCCCGTTCGTAGAAGGTGGTGTAGCCGAGGCGCACCACCTTCGCGGCGCTGGGTGCGGCGGAGACGGTGAGGGTGTCGCCGGGGTTGAGTTCGCCGAGGACTTCGCCGTCGACTTCGACGACGAGGCGGCCGCTGGTGGGCAGCAGTTCGAGGTCGAGGTCTTCGTTGGGGGACAGGACGAGGGCGCGGTTGAAGGCGGAGTGCGCGGCGGCGGGGACGACGAGGATGCCTTCGACGGTGGGGGAGACGATGGGTCCGCCGGCGGAGAAGCTGTAGGCGGTGGAGCCGGTGGAGGTGGCGACGATGAGGGCGTCGGCGGAGTAGCGGACGAACGGGTAGCCCTGCATGGAGATGGCGACGGCGGCGAGGCCGTGTCCAGGGGTGCGGACGAGGGCGATGTCGTTGAAGGCGGTGACGTTGGTGCCGTCGGGCAGCTGGGTGCGCACGGCCATGCGGGGTTCGACGGTGAAGCGGTGCGCGTCGATGGCGGAGAGCGCTTCGGGGAGTTCGTCGACGCCGATTTCGGCGAGGAACCCGAGCCGTCCGAGGTTGACGCCGAGGACGGGGGTGGGTTTGCCGGACAGGAGTCGCATGCTGCGCAGCATGGTGCCGTCGCCGCCGAGGCTGACGACGAGTGAGGCGCGCCCGACGAGCTCGTCGGCGTTGACGGCGACGGCGGTGCAGTCGATGCGGTCGACTTCGTCGGGCAGGCCGAGGACGGTGGCGTCGCGAGCTTTGGCCCAGTCGATGATGGCGTCGATGGCCGGTTTGGAATCTCGGCGCGGGTGGAGGACCAGCCCGACGGTGTGCACCATCCCCATTGCAGGAATTCTACGGCGTGTAGGCGGCGGCGGGTTGTGGGGCGGGCGTCGGTGGGCGGGGCGGCCTGGGCGGGACGGCGTGCACGACGCATGCGCCGGCGACGAGGGCGACGGCGGGTAGGGGCCCGAGCCAGGGGATGTGGTCGAGCAGCAGTGCCGCGCCGGCGGCGCCGATCGGTACGGCGATGAGCGGCGGCCCGTCGGCGGCGAGCCTGGCGCGTCCTTGGGCGAGGCGGGTGAGGGTGCCGGTGAGGTAGGTGGTGGGTGTGTCGGTGTCGCGTAGCGCGGCGGCCTGCAGCCCGGTGGCGATGGTGGCGAGGGCGAGCAGCGGCAGCTGGGTGGTGCCGTGGGGGTCGTGGCCGGCGATGGCCCAGCCGCCGCAGAGGGTGCACAGGGCGGCGAGTTCGGCGACGAGGCAGCGGGCGGGCGGGATGTGCCGGGCGAGGGTGACGGTCGCGGCGTAGACGGCGACGGCGAGGGCGGCACGGGTGGCGGCGCCGGTGAGGTGGTGCGGGTCGGTGGCGGCGGCGACACCGACGAGGACGAGGTTGCCGGTGATGACGCTGGCGAAGATGCCGCCGAGGTACAGCAGGGCGAGCCCGTCGACGTAGCCTGCGGCGAGGGCGAGTATCCACACGGTGCGGCGCACGGTGTCCGCCTTCCCGTTTGGTTGCGGTCGACCCTCACCCACCTGGGATGAGGATCCGGTGGCGGGGGTACGTTGCGTTGTCGGATGTTTTTGGTCGATTGTTTTTGATCGGGGATTGTTCGGTGGTGTCGATCGCATTGCGCCTGGCGTTGCACCTGCCCCGGGATGCCGCGACGGTACCGCTGGTCCGCCGCCTCCTGGCCCAGTCCCTGCAGACCTTGGGCGTGGCGTCGTCGTGCCGCGACGACATCGGCCTGATCGTGACGGAGGCGTGCACGAACGTGATTGAGCACGCTCAGCAGACCGATGACTACGAGATCACGATCGAGGTGAGCTCGTCCCGCTGCGTGATCCACGTCGTCAACGCTGGTGCGGCGGTGGATCCGTCGCTGTTGTCGCCTTCGCCGCGTTCCGCTGTCCCGGCGTCGCTTCCGGCGTCCGCGGCGTTACCTCCTGCTCGGGCCTCAGTTGCCCAGCCCGTTGTTCCGGCTGCTCGTCCCGCGGCCGGGGCTCCCGTCGCCCAGCCCGCTGTTCCGGTTCGCCCGCCCGCGTCGCCGGCGCCCCCGCGCCCGCCAGCTGCGCCGGCGGCTGCCCGCCCGGCTCCTGCCCAGCCTCGCCCGGCCGCGGGTGAGCCGGTTTCCGCCGTCCCCGCGTACGGCCGGCCCACCACGGCGGCGATGGATCCGCTGCTGGACGCGGTGCTCGACGAACACGGCCGGGGCCTGCACATCATCCGTTCGCTGGCCGACGAGCTGTACCTGACACCCGCCCTGGCCGGCGGCCTGGTCCTGCAGGCCGTGATCACACTGCGGTGGACCGCCGACGCCGCGGTGTGGCAGCACCACTGACCGCGCCCCCGGCCTCGTTCCCGACCTGGACCTCGACGTCGACCCTGTCCTCAGCCTGGTCTGCGACCTCAACCTTGCCTGGTCTGCGACCTCAACCGGGCCTGGCCTGGTCTGCGACCTCGGCCTAGTCTCCGACTTCGACCGAGTCCTTGATCTCGGCGTGGTCCACAACCTTGACCCGGACCTCGTCCTTGATCTCGACAGGGTGGCCGACCTCGCCCTGCTGTCCGAGCGCATCCGCACCCGCCGCCGCGGCTGCCTCGGTCGCACTCCCGATCCGCCCGACGGCATCGACAACGAACGCCACCAGGGCCCCCGCGATCCCGACGCCGACCGCGGCCCGCGCCGACCAATGCTCGATCACGACCCCGGCAACGGCGGTCCCGAGCGCGTTCCCGGCCATCGTCGCGGTACTGGTCCACATCCGCGCCTCGGTCACGGTCCCCGCGAGCGCAGCCCGCTCCGTCACCTCATAGGCAACCGCGTTCAGCGGCGCAACCGGCGCTCCCGCCACCGCGAACAACACGGCGAGCCACCACAGCCCGACAGGCAGCAACAGCGGCACGAGCGCCACGCCCATGAACCCGACGAGCACCACGGGTCGCATCCGCATCACACCGGCCCCGACGAGGCTGCCGAACGCACACGCCCCGAGCAGGACCCCGGCGAACCCAGCTCGTCCGTGCCCTTCGGCAAACCCGGCGGCGGCGACCTGCAGCGCCCCGAGGGTGACCCCGATCGCGGTCCGCGACACGACGAGTACCCGAATCGCCCGGGCCCGCAGCGCGCCGAGCACATCCACCCGCGCCCGACGTTCGGCGACCGCGCCCTTACGCCGGGTCATCGCTTCGACCTGACCCGCCCGTTTGACCGAACGCCGCCGTTGGACCGGGGCCGTCGTCCGGCCGGCACGGTCGCTGGAGTCGGACCCGTCGCGTGACCCGGAGTCGCTGCGGGAGGCGGCGCGCGACGGCGGCAGCAGCGCGAACACGACCGTGGCACCACCGGCGATCGCAGCGGTCAGAACCAGCCCGAGTGCGGGTCGCCCGAGCGCGGCGACGAGCCCGGCGATCAGCGGCCCGGCAATGAACCCGATTTCCAGCAATGCACTTTCGAACCGGTACGACGCCCGCCGCTCCCGCTCGTCCTCGAGCATCGCCACCCAGATACCGCGCATCCACGCCCCGACCGGCGGCCGGGCCGCCCCGCCGAGCACCGCGATACCCGCCACGACACCGAGCGGCACGCGCGGCAGCCCGGCGATCGCCAGCAGCGCCCCGGCGTGCACAGCGGCCGTGACGAGCAGCACCCTGGTCGCCCCGACCCGGTCGACGAGCCGCCCGGTGACCGGCGCCCCGCACGCCGTACCGACGGCGAAGCACCCGGCGACGAACCCGGCGGCCGCGAACGAGCCCCGGCTCTCCTGCACGAACAGCACGAGCGCGAGCGCCACGGCCCCTCCGGCGAGCCGCACGAGAAGGTTCATGGCGGACAGCCCGACCGCGTACGGCTTGCGCAGGATCTTGAACACTCAGGAGTTTCTACGCCTCCCGCCCGCGTCGCGGCCACCGGATTACGCCCAGTGGCAATCCCGATCAGGGTGCCTACGCCGCGCGCGGGCGACACGTCCCGCATACGTGCGACGTGGGCGTGCACCCGCCGAAACCGGGACCTCCGTCCGCGACCGCCCGGCCTCGCTGGGGCTTCGGCGCGGCGCGGTGCCGCGGATCGTGCCGGCAGCAGCACCGCGACCCAGCCGTCGCGGCGCGCGACCGCAGGTCGCCGCACGTGCGACGTGAGCGCGCACCCCATCGAATCGGGGACCTCCGTCCGCAACCGCCCCGGTTTCGGGGCGGTTGCGGCGCGGCGCGGTGCCGCTCCTGCCGCAGGTCGCTGCGGACTCAGGTCGCCGGCTCGCGCGAAGCGCGGAAGCGGGCCGGCGGTGCCGTTGCGGATTATCGAATTACGATTACCGGATTGCAGTTATTTGATAATCCGCATCCAGATGTTGATCGCCTTCGGGGTGTGGCTCACGTGCAACTGTTCCATGCGCACCTGCGGGCCCGAGGGGCGGTCGAGCAGGCGGGTGCCGCCGCCGAGAAGTACCGGGGCGATCAGGGCCAGGACCTCGTCGAGCTCGCCGGCGTCGAGGCATTGGCGGGCGACGTCGGCGCCGAGGACGTTGACGTAGCGGTCGCCGGCCGCGGCCTTCGCCTCGCGCAGTGCGGTAGCGACGTCCGGGACGAACGTGATGCCGTCGCCGGCTGGGCGCGGGTGGTGTGTGACGACGAACTGAGGGCCTTCCCAGCCGCCGCCGAACGGCTTGCCGGCGCGTTCGGTGCCCTTGTACGGGTCGTCGCCGCCGTACGTGCGGTTGCCCACGATCAGGGCGCCGATGCGCGGGACGAGGTCGTCGACGAGCTCGTTCGGGCCGAGGTGCGGGGTGACCCAGCCCATGTCGCCGCCGGGGCCGGCGATGAAGCCGTCCAGGGACATGGTCGCGGAATACAGGATTGTCGCCATCGTCGTTTCCTCCGTCGTCAGGGGGATCGTCCGTCCTGAGACGAGTCAGCGCCGGTGATTTCATCGGTTGCGCGCAAGGCTGGCGGAGATTGCCGCTGCCGTCGTGTGCGCCGGACACCGCCGCGCGGCGGACAGCGGTGGGCGCCGACGCTGCAGCGCCCACCGGACCTTGTAGGCGCCCGGGCCTTTATGTACGAACGTGGTCACGTTCTGCGGACGCGGCCGGGTACGGCGTGGATTGGCGATCGCCGCGGTGCCGGCAGCACAGGGTGCCGGCACCGCGGCTCGGGTGCGGCAGTCGACAGTGCTCGGCGACCGCCGGCATCCGCGCTGGGCGCCGGCATCCGCAGGTCGGCTGGCTGCTCGAGCCCGGGCAGTCGGCCCGACGCACGGTGCCACCCCAATGCGGGTTGCCACCGCGACGCACAGTGCTGGCCGGTGCACTCGGTGCACCCGCCGGTGTCGAGCGGCGGGTGCACCGAATGGTGTGACGGTCAGTAGCGGTAGTGCTCCGGCTTGTAGGGGCCGGCGACGTCGACGCCGATGTACTCGGCCTGTTCCTTCGTCAGCTCCGTAAGGTGTACGCCGAGCGCCTCCAGGTGCAGGGCGGCGACCTTCTCGTCGAGGTGCTTCGGCAGGCGGTAGACCTGCCGGTCGTAGGCGTCGGGCTTCGTGTACAGCTCGATCTGGGCGATCGTCTGGTTGGTGAACGAGTTGGACATGACGAAGCTCGGGTGTCCGGTGGCGTTGCCGAGGTTGAGCAGGCGGCCCTCGGAGAGCACGATGATCGCGTGGCCGTCGGCGAACGTCCACTCGTGGACCTGCGGCTTGACCTCGGTCTTCGTGATGCCGGGGAGCGCGGCGAGGCCGGCCATGTCGATCTCGTTGTCGAAGTGGCCGACGTTGCCGACGATCGCGTTGTGCTTCATGCGGGCCAGCTGGGCGGCGGTGATGATGCCCTTGTTGCCGGTGGTGGTGATGAACACGTCACCGGTGGTGATGACCTCGTCGAGGCGTACGACGGGCAGGCCGTGCATGGCGGCCTGCAGCGCGCAGATCGGGTCGATCTCGGTGACGACGACGCGGGCGCCCATGCCGCGCAGGGCCTCGGCGGCGCCCTTGCCGACGTCGCCGTAGCCGCAGACGACGGCGAGCTTGCCGGCGAGCATGACGTCGGTGGCGCGGTTGAGGCCGTCGAGCAGCGAGTGGCGGATGCCGTACGTGTTGTCGAACTTCGACTTCGTGACGGAGTCGTTGACGTTGATGGCCGGGAACAGCAGCTCGCCGGCGTCGGCGAGCTTGTACAGGCGCTTCACGCCGTTGGTGGTCTCCTCGGTGACGCCGCGGACGGCGGCGGCGATGCGGGTGAACCGCTGGGGGTCACGCTGCAGGCTCGTGGCGAGGGTTTCCAGGATGATGCGGTACTCCGTGTCGTCGTCCGGGCTGGCCTGCGGCACCTGGCCGCGGGTTTCGAACTCGGCGCCCTTGTGGATGAGCAGGGTGGCGTCGCCGCCGTCGTCGACGATCATGTTCGGGCCGAGGATCTCGCCGTTGTCGCCGGGGAACTGGAACAGCTGGTCGGTGCACCACCAGTACTCCTGCAGCGTCTCGCCCTTCCAGGCGAACACGGGGGTGCCGGCGGGCTGCTCGGGGGTGCCGGTGGCGCCGACGACGACCGCGGCGGCGGCCTCGTCCTGGGTGGAGAAGATGTTGCACGACACCCACCGGACCTGCGCGCCGAGCGCGACGAGGGTTTCGATGAGCACGGCGGTCTGCACGGTCATGTGCAGGCTGCCGGCGATGCGGGCGCCGCGCAGCGGCTGGGTGGCGGCGTACTCGCGGCGGGTCGCCATCAGGCCCGGCATCTCGTGTTCGGCGAGGCGGATCTGGGTGCGGCCGGCGGCGGCGAGGGACAGGTCGGCGACGGCGAAGTCGATGCCGTTGCGTTGCTGCAGGTAGGGGTGGGTTGCCGCGACGTGCTGGCGGTCTGCGGCGGTGGTGTAGGACCGGTTTTCGGACATACCTGAGGTCACCTCCTGGTGACAGGAGGCGCCCTTAGGTCAAGGGAGGTCAGGAACGGCCGAGCGTGGCGGATCCGGCGTGGCCTGGAAAAGTGGCGAAGTGCCGGGTCCGTCGCAGCGCCTCTCGGCCCTGACGGCGGCGTCGTTGTGCCGCTGTGTCCGAAGCTACCGGGCGGGATGGCGCTGTGGCAACCCGGGGTCGCTGTCGGTGAGGGTGTGGTATGCGCCACGGAGCAGGTCGGTGACGTCGAACCGGCCGGCGGTGAGCGGGAGCGGGTCGAGTTGTTCGAGGATCGCGTCGGCGCGGTGGACGGACCCGGGCACCGACGCCTCCGGTGGGGTGATGCGGGGGCCGCAAGCCCAGAAGGTACCGAATCCGGTGCTTGGTTTTGGGGTTTCGGGTGGGGATGTGTGCTGGTGGCGGGCGATGTGGCCCAGGGCGGAGACGCGGTGGGCCCGTAGGGCGTGCAGCAGCTCGTCGCGGTCGCGGCCGCGCCAGGCGAGGATGGCGAACGGGTCGGCGTCGAACTCTTCGGCGAGGACGTAGCAGGCGGCGGTCAGGTGCCGGCACGGTTTGTGCCAGCCGGGGCAGGAGCAGTCCAGGACGATGTCGGACAGGGTCTGCGGGAACAGCGACAGGCCGAACCCGGCGAGGATGGTGTCGAGGTCGTCGGGCAGGTGCCCGGCGAGGAGTTTCGCGGCGTGGATGGCCTCGCCGGCCAGGGCGCGTTCGATGCGGGCCCAGTCGGCGGCGGTGAACGCCTTGACGCCGATCCTAGCCCGGTACGTCTCGCCGTCGTCGTCGACGACCAGCGCCGTCACGATACTCGTCGACACCGTCACGGACCGTACCTGCCCGGAGCGGGCGTAGCGGCGGCCCTGCGAAAATGTCGTACCCATCCGCAACGATTCCAGCATGACGATGAACTGGTGCGACCAGCTGCGTTCAGGCATCTTCGACCGCCTCCGGCGACAGCGACATCAGCTCGAGCAGGTCGTCGGTGGACAGGCCGGTGAGCCAGCCCTCGCCGCTGCCGACGGCGACGCCGGCCAGGCCGCGTTTGCTGGCCATGATGTGCTCGACGCGTTCCTCGATCGTGCCGATGCACACGAACGTGTGGACCTGCACGTCGCGGCGCTGCCCGATGCGGAAGGCCCGGTCGGTGGCCTGGGCCTCCGCGGCGGGGTTCCACCACCGGTCGATGTGCACGACGTGGTTCGCGGCGGTCAGGTTCAGGCCCGTGCCGCCGGCCTTGAGCGACACCAGCAGCACGCCGGCGCCGTCGCCGCTCTGGAAGCGTTCGACCATCCGGTCGCGGGCGCCTTTGGGTGTACCGCCGTGCAGGAACTCCACCGGCGTGGCGAGCCGCTGCGCCAGGTGCGGGACGAGCAGGTGGCCGAAGCGGGCGAACTGGGTGAACACCAGCGCCCGGTCGCCGGCCTCCAGGGCGGCGGTCAGGATCTCCTCGAGCCGGGCGAGCTTGCCGGAGCGGCCGGGCAGCGGGGTGCCGTCGCCCATCAGGTGCGCCGGATGGTTGCACACCTGCTTGAGTTTCGTCATCGCCGACAGGACGAGGCCTTTGCGTTGCGGGCCGGCGCGGCCCTCCCGCAGCCGGATGAACAGCTCGTTGACGACGGCCTTATAGAGGGTCGCCTGTTCCAGGGTCAGGTTGCACCACTGGCGGCGCTCGAACTTCTCCGGCAGGTCGGCGATCACGGCCCGGTCCGTCTTGACCCGCCGCAGCAGGAACGGGCGGGTCACGCGGCGCAGCCGGCGGGCCGCGTCGGCGTCGGACCAGCGTTCGATCGGCACCGAGTAGCGGGCGCGGAAGATGCTGGCCTCGCCGAGCAGGCCCGGGTTGAGGAAGTCGGCGATCGACCACAGTTCGGTGAGCCGGTTCTCCACCGGGGTGCCGGTCAGCGCGACCCGGTGCCGGGCGGGCAGGCGCCGCACCGCCCGCGCGGTGACCCCGGCGGCGTTCTTGACGTGCTGTGCCTCGTCGAGCACGACCCGGTCCCAGGTGATCGCGGCGAGAGTGTCGACGTCGCGGGTCGCGACCTGGTAGGTGGTGAGGACCAGGTCGGCGTCGGCGAGCCCGGCCGGGTCGCCGGTGCCGCCGCGGCCCGGCCGGGCGCTGCCGTGGTGGACGGCGACGGTCAGGCCGGGGGTGAAGCGGGCGATCTCGCGGCGCCAGTTGCCCAGCACCGACAGCGGGCACACGATCAGCGTCGGCGGGCGTGGGCCGCGTTCGCGGGCCAGCGCCTCCAGCGCGAGAAGCTGCACCGTCTTGCCCAGTCCCATGTCGTCGGCGAGGAGCGCGCCGACGCCGAGGGAGTCCAGGAACGCCAGCCACGACAGGCCCCGCCGTTGATAGGGGCGCAGCGTCGCGGTCAGCGACGCCGGCGGGTCGAGCAGTTCGAGACGTTCCACGGCCCGGCCGGTGAGCAGGTCGGCGAGCCACCCGGAGCCGTCGACGCCGACGACCGGCAGCGGCAGGTCCCCGTCGGGGACGAGCCGGGTCAGCCGGATCGCCTCACCGGCGGTCATCTCGCCGGTGCCGCCGCGGCGCAGGAACGCCAGGCCGGCCGCGAGCCGGTCCCGGTCCAGGTGCACCCAGCGGCCGCGCAGCCGCACCAGCGGCACCTTCGCCCTGGCCAGGGCCGTCAGGTCGGCCTTGCTGAGGAACTCGTCGCCGATGGCGAGCCCCCACCGGTAGGCGAAGATCGCATCACGGTTCGCGGTCGTGTCCCGCAGCACCGGCGCCGCCGGCTGCCGCGCCCGCACCGTCAGCGTCAGCCCCAGGTCCTGCTGCCGCTGCCACTGCGCGGGCAGCAGCACCCCGAACCCGGCGTCGTGCAGCAGCGTCGCATGCTGCAGAAACCGGTAGGCGCCGGCCGTGTCCAGTCGCAGCACCTCCGGCCGCGGCGTGCGCAGCGCGTCGTCGAGGTCCGGCCACAGCCGGCTCGCCCGCCCCAGATCCGCCAGGAGCACGTCCTGCGGATAGTCCACCCACCGAAACAGCGGCGACGCCTTGTCCCGCCACACCTGCTCGGCCGGCACGAGCAGCCCCGGCTCCTCGGCGGGCTGCAGCAGGAACTCCACCAGCCAATGCCCGCCGTCGCCGTCGTCCTCTCGACGGTCCCGGCCGCCGAGGCCACGCTCCGCACCAACGCCGTCGCCGCCGGTCCATCGGCCGCTCGAGGCTTCCCCGGCGCCGTCCGTGCCGTCGCTCCACCGGCCACTCGAGCCGCCCCGGCCGTGCTCCGCGCCGCTGCTGGCGCCGTCGGTCAACCGGGGGCCCTGGCCGTCCCGGCCGCGGTCGGTGCTGCTGCGGGTGCCGTCGGTCGCCCGGGGACCCTGGCCGTCGCGGCCGCGGTCGGTGCCGTCGCCGGGTGTGTCGTCCCGGCCGGCGTCGGTCCCGGGATCGAGGCGCTCGGGTCCCGCCGCATCCTGCGCGTCGATGCCGGCGGGCCGGTGCGGGTCCATGTCGATGTCGATGTCGGTGTCGTCGGGCTCGTCGGGGTCCTCGACGAAGGAAAGGCGGAAGCAGGTGCGCACGGCCGCGGGCCGCCCGCTGTCCGCCCACCGCTCGACGATCTCCCGCAGGCGCGCCACCTCGGGCCCTTCGGCGATCGCCCGCGAGGCCACGCCCGCTGCCACCGCGCCGCCAGGCGCCTGCTCAGCCGCACCCGCACGCGCGGCCGCGGCGCCGGGCATCGGCTCGTCGCCTGACGGCGCTCGGCCATCGGGTGGCCCGAACTCGCCTGCTGACGCCGACCCGGAGTGCGTCCCGAGCGCGTTCTCTGGCGCTGGTCCGAGCCGTGGTGCGAAGTCGGCGTCGGGTGCCGGCTCGGTCGAGGGATCGGCTGGGGCGCGGGCCGAGGGCTCGGTGGCGGACGGTTCGGCGGCAATGCGCGGGGTGGGCCACGTGATGGCCGAGGGCTCGATGGGGGCGGGGGCGGTGCGGAGGCGGGCGTCGGGGGCGGTGAGGGCGGCGAGCCAGGAACGTACGACGGTGTCGTGGCGGACCTGTCCTTCCGAGAGCAGGGGGTGGTAGCGCAGGCGGGCACGGACCAGGGCGTCGACCGTCGTGTTCACCGCGGCGGTGGTTGTCTCCTCGCGGGAGCGCTGCGTTGCCGCGGCGGCCACGCCGGGCATCGCGCGGCAAAGGGACTCGAACGTCGCGGCGTCGGCGCCCCACAGTGCCGGGCGCCACCGCGCGGCCGGTCCCGCCGTCAGGACGTCGGCCGCACGACTCGCCGTGACGCCGCTGGGCGCACGACCCGCGGCCGCGGGTGCGGCCGCCGCACGATCCGTGGTTGCGGGTGCGGCCGCGGACACGACCACGGCCGTGTCTAAACCGGCGGACCGGCCCTCCGCGGTCGCGGCGGCGGCGTCCGAACCGGCGGCCTGGCCGGTTGCGGCCGCGGTGATGTTCGCGTCGGCCTGGACCTCGAGCGTGTCCGAGGTCGGACGGGCGGGTCGGGCTGCGGCAGTTTCCGTCGTACGGGCTTCCGGCGAGGGGACAGCAGGTAGCGGGGGTGGCGATTCGGTGACGAGGGTGGGCAGGACGCGACCGCGGTCCACCAGCGACGTGGCGAACATGGTCACGTCGGACAGGTAGCCGATGGAGGAGCCCGGGCGTACGTCCGGGGCGGTGGAGAGGAGGGCCTCGGGGTCCGTTGCGGGCGGGAGCACCACGATCGGAACCGTCCACGTCGTCTGACGGCGAGGCTGGGGCTGGCGGGCGCCCGGCGTCTTCGGCAGGTGCTCGGACAGTTCAGGGGATGCGGCCGGGCGGGTCTGCGTCGACGGGAGGAGCAGGTCCGCCGTGGCGACCGTGCCGGGCAGCGGCGGGAGTACGGCGAACGGATGCCTCGACGGGGTGTCGTCCCGGGCGCGCGGCACCGACAGTGCGGCGGCAGTCGTAGTCGTAGTCGCGCGGAGGATTGGTGCGTCGGTGGTCTCGGCCCAGCAGGCGAGCCTTCCGTCCGGGGTCACCAGGCCGTGCACGACGATCACCGGTACGACCCTACTGCGCCCCGCCGCGTACCCGCGCGCCCGGCACACCGGGCGACCGACGCGCCTGCCCGCCAGCGGGGCACCGCAGGGCGCTTCCCGTGCTGTACGCGAGCCCAAGACCGACCCCGTACCCACCCCGCGACGGAGCGCGCGTTGGAAGGCCCGCGAGCCCAGGTCAGCGCCAGACGGGGTGTTGGCCGGTGTCGACGAGTTTCCAGTCGCCGTTGTCGTACAGGACGTTGTCGTAATAGAAGATCGTCGGTGGGAGCAGGTCGGGGGCGGTGAACGCTGCGCGGGCGGCCTCGTGCAGGGTGGCGGGGGGTACGCCCCAGGTCGTGGCGGCCAGGTCGGCGATGTACGACAGGGCGTGGTGGCCCATGAAGCTGTCGTACGTGAGGCTGAACACCTCGTCGGCGGCGAGGGGGACGTCGCGTGGGATGACGTTGGCCGGGGGGAGGTCGCCGGGCAGGCCGGCGGCGTCGCGCAGGGTGCTGTCGACGTAGATCGCGCAGTCGCGGTACACGACCTTTGTCCGGTTTGTCGTGGTGTCGAAGGTGAACAGGGTGTTCTGGCCGTGGGTTTCCAGGGGGCAGCCGGTCGCGCGGGCGGTTGCGGACCAGAGGGCGACCATCGGGGTGATGATGCGGGTTGCCACGTACGTGGCCGGGTCGTCCGGGGAGGACTCGACGAGCTGCTGCAGCAGCGGCGGGTCGTCGGGGGAGTGCAGGTCGTGGCCGTACAGGGCGAACAGGGGGACGGTCCAGGCGGGTGCGTCGTGCAGCGGGCGGGCCTGGCGGACCAGGAAGCCCCACGCCTCCTCGGCGAGGGTGCCGTCGGGGTCGAACCAGGCGCCGCCGACCTCCGGCAGGATCGGGGTGCCGACGCGGGTCAGGTCGTTGGACACCCACAGCTGCAGCTCGATCACCGGGCGGCGCAGGCGGCGGGTGAAACGGGACAGGCGGCGCGGGTAGTGCAGTTTCACGAAGTGCGGCTCGACCGGGTGGCCGTCGGCGGCGACGACGAAGACGGTGCGGGCGTTGGCGGACGGGACGACGGTCAGCGTCGGGCCGGGGGCGTGGCGGCGCAGCGCGGCGGCGGCGTGCAGGTCGGGGCTGTCCAGGGCGTTCGGGTGGACGGGCAGCAGGAAGCCGTCGCCCGCCGCGTAGAGCTCGTGCAGCGGGCTGGCCGGGACGGCGCGGCGGTACTCGCCGTGGCCGGCCGGGATGCGGAAGGTCGGGATCTCGAAACTCGCCGCGCCCCGCTGCGGGTGGTACACGTCGGCGATGTCGAGGTCCGCGGCATAGGGGCTGTACGTGCGGGTCCCGACTCCGAGATACCGTTCCGCGTACTGCCACAACGCGATCGGGTCGCGGGCGTCGATGAGGCGCACGCGGTGAGCCTACTGCGCGCGGCCGCAGCACCTGAACGGAGTGCGGTGTCACCTGCCCCACGTGTGATCCGGGCGGCCCTGCAGGGGCCGCGGCCCGCCTACATCTACGACCTCGCCGTAGTCAGGGAGCGTGTCGCCGCGCTGCGGGCGGCGCTGCCGGAGGGGACGCGGATCGCGTATGCGATGAAGGCCAACGGTCACCCGGCGGTGGTCCGGGCCGCCCTCGACGCCGCCGACGGGCTCGAGGTCGCCTCGACCGGCGAGCTGCAAGCGGCAACCGACGAACTGCGAGCGGCGACAGACGAGCTGCAAGCGGCGGCGGGCGGGCTGGGAACGGCGACGGGCAAGCTGGTGCTGTTCAGCGGGCCCGCCAAGAGCGACGAAGGGCTGCGGGCCGCGGTGGCCGGGGGAGCGGTCATCAACGTGGAGAGCCTGCACGAGCTGCGCAGGCTGCCGGCCGGGGCGAGGATCTGCCTGCGGGTCAACCGGGAGCATGCGGCGCTGCCAGGGACGCATCGCATGACGGGGGCGGCGACCCAGTTCGGGCTCGCCGAGGACGACCTCGAGCGGGCCGTCCACACAGCGCGACGCGGCGGGCACGAGGTGCTCGGGTTCCATCTGCATGCCGTGTCGAACAATCTCGACGCGGCCGCGCACGGGGCGTACATCGACGACTGCATCGCGTGGGCGCAACGGCAGCAGGGGCCGCTCGGGGTGGCGGATCCGTGGGTGAACGTCGGCGGCGGGTTCGGTGTCGACGTCACCGGCGCGGCCGGGTTCGACCTCGCCGCGCTCAAGATCGAGAGGAAGATCACGCCGGGGCGGCTGATCGTCGAACCGGGGCGGTTCGTCGCCGCGGAGGCCGGCTGGTACGCGACCGAGGTCGTCGACGTCAAACGCAGCCACGGCACCTGGTTCGCCGTCGTGCGCGGCGGCACCCACCACTTCCGGCTGCCGGCGTCGTGGGGGTACAGCCATCCGTTCACGGTCCTGCCCGTCGACGACTGGCCGTACGGGTTTGAACGGCCCGAGGTCCGCGACGCGCGGGTGACGGTCGCGGGGGAGCAGTGCAACCCCCGCGACGTGCTGTCCCGTGACGAACCCGTGCAGCGGCTACGGGCCGGTGACGTGCTGCTGTACGCGCGGACCGGCGCCTACGGCTGGGAGGTCGCCCACCACGACTTCCTCAAGCTCGAGCATCCCGCGTTCACCGTGCTCGACCCGGGCGCGACGGGCTGAACGTCGCCCGGACCGTGCGCAGCGCCTGCCGGCGGGCGTCGCCGGTGAGCCGGTCGACGTAGAGGACACCGTCGAGGTGGTCGGTCTCGTGCTGCAGCGCCCGCGCGAGCAGGCCCGTGCCGGTGACGGTTGCGGGTTCGCCGTGCTCGTCGAGGCCTTCCGCGGTCACCTGCCACGCCCGCGGCGTCGGGTACGAAAGGCCCGGGATCGACAGGCAGCCCTCGTCGCCGTCCTGGGCGCCGGAGCGGGCGGTGATCCGCGGGTTGACGAGATGGCCGGTCACGCCGCCGGCGCCGTAGACGAACACCCGGGCGCTGACGCCGATCTGCGGTGCGGCGACGCCGGCGCGGCCGGGCTCGCCGGTGAGGGTGTCGAGCAGGTCACGGACCAGCGCCCGCAGCTCGGCATCGAACGAGGTCACTGGCTCGGCGGGGGTTCGCAGTACCGGATCGCCCAAAACCCGGATCGGTCGGATCGTCACGGGGCAAAGGCTACGTCGGGGCGGCGTGAACCCCTCTTGACGAGGGCCTAAACTATGCCGACTTCCCACCCCCGGAGGCACACCCATGGCCCACCCGGCCGACAGGGCAGACGTGCGGTCACACCGCCGCAGCCCAGCTCAGCGCCGCTTTCGGTTCACCCCGTGGATCATCGGCGGGCTCGTCGTCGTGCTCGTCGGCGCCGGCGGGGCCTACGCCGCCACGAAGCTGGTCAAGAGCTCCTGTTCCGGCTCCATCACCGCGAACATCGTCGCCTCACCGGCGACCGCCACGCTCCTGGAGGGGCTGGCGACGAAGTGGTCCGGCACCGGCCCGGCCGTCGCCGGGCAGTGCGCCCACGTGAGCGTGACGGCCCGCGACACCGCCGTCATGGCCCAGGCGCTCGGCACCGAATGGGACAGCAAGACCGGTACCGCGCCCGACGTGTGGGTGCCGGACTCCACCGCCTGGGTGCGGCGGGCCTCGACCGCGGCGATCGCGGAGCGGATGATGCCCGACCTGCAGCCCAGCCTCGCCCGGACCCCGTCCGTCCTGGCCATGCCGAAGCCGATGGCCGAGGCGCTGGGCTGGCCCGACGGCGAGATCTCCTGGCAAGACATGATCAACAAGGTGGCGGCGGACCCGCAGGGCTGGGCGAAGTACAACAAGCCCGACTGGGGCAAGTTCAAGTTCGGGATGAGCGACCCGCTGCAGTCCACCGCCGGGCTGCTGGCGCTGATGGCGATCCTGGACGGCAACGACGACGGCGAGGTCACCGCCGACGAGCAGGCGACCCTCGCCAAGCTCAAGCAGGAACGCGCCGTCTACACCGACACCACCGCCCAGCTGCTGTCCGGCCTCGGCGCCGCCGACAAGCAGGGCGCGGAGCAGGGCCTGCAGTACGTGTCGGCGTTCCCCGCCCTCGAGCAGGACGTCCTGACCTACAACAAGGCCAACCCGCACACCCCGCTGGTCGCGGTGTACCCGTCCAACGGCAGCGCCGACGCCGACAACCCGTACCTGATCCTCGAAGCGCCGTGGGCGAAGAAGGACAAGCAGGACGTCGCCAAGGCGTTCCTCGCCTACGTCCGCGGCCCGGACGGACGCAAGGTGTTCCTCGACGCCGGGTTCCGCGACCCGAACCGGGTCGGCGGCTCCGCACTGTCGGGCAACGCGTCGTTCTCCGCCCGGATCAAGACCGTGCCCCGGGCCGTGCTGCTGCCCGAGTCGGTGAAGCAGTCGATGGACACGTGGACGGCGCTGACCCGCCCGACAAACGTGCTGCTCGTCCTCGACGTGTCCGGCTCGATGGCCGAGCAGGTCCCTGGCACCGGCAAGACCCGCATGCAGCTGGCGAAGGACGCCGCGCACGCCGCCGTCGCCCTGTTCGACGCCGACGTCGACGCCGGCCTGTGGGTGTTCTCGTCACGGCAGGCCGGCAACACCGACTACAAGCAGCTCGTCCCCGTCGGCCGGGTCGGCGACGCCGTCGCCGGCAAGCCGCGCCGCGACCAGATGCTCGGCGCGATCGACAAGCTCACCGCCATCGGCGACACCGGCCTGTACGACACCGCCGCCGCGGCCCAGCAGGCCGTCGTCGACGCGTACAAGCCCGGCGCGACGAACCTCGTCGTGCTCATGACCGACGGCAAGAACGACGACCCGACCGGCGGGCTCAACCTCGACCAGCTGCGCGGCAAGCTGCAGGCGAACGCCGGCAGCGACAAGAAGGTCCCGATCGTCACCGTCGGCTACGGCAACGACGCCGACTTCGCCGCCCTGCAGGACATCTCCCGCGTCTCCGGCGGCACCCTGTACACGTCGAAGACCGCGTTCGACATCAACGAGGTACTCCTGACGGCGATCTTCGGCCGGGTGTAGTACAACGAGCTGCATGCTGTGCAGCGAAACGTACGCTCCGCCCGAAACGCCCGATGCCCCGCCGATCGTCCTGATCGGCGGGGCATCGTCGTCGATGGACTGGTGGCATCCCGACTTCTGCCTGGCCCTCGCCGCCCGGGCCGGGCGGCCCGTCGTGCGCTACGACCACCGCGACACCGGACAGTCCCCGGCCAGCCCCGCCGGCCGGCCCGGCTACACGTCGGCGGACCTCGCCGACGACGTGCTCACCCTCGCCGCCGGGCGCCTGCACCTGGCCGGGGTGTCGATGGGCGGCGCCATCGCTCAGCGGGTCGCGATCGAACACCCCGACCGGGTCGCGTCACTGACCCTCATCGCGACCACGTTCGCCGCAGGCGGGCCCGCCGGGCTGCCGCCGGCCGCGCCGCGGGTCCGGGCGTCGTTCGCCACGCCGCCACCGGACTGGCACGACCGCGACGCCGCCGTCGAGCGCGTCACCGCCGACGTGGCGCTGTATGCGGGTACCGTGACCGCCGACCCCGACGACATCCGGGACCTGGTGCGGCGGGTCTTCGACCGGACCACCGACATGGCCGCCGCCCAGACGAACCACTGGATCCTCGACGACGGCCGTCCGGTCACGGGACGTACCGAAGACATCACCGCACCCACGGTCGTGCTGCACGGCACCGACGACCCGCTGTTCCCGCCCGCACACGGCCGGGCCCTCGCCGCCGCGATCCCCGGCGCCCGCCACGTGCCCCTGCCCGGCCTCGGGCACGAGGTCCCGCCGCGGCCGCTGTGGCCGGTCGTGATCGCCGAGATCGCGGCGGTCACCGCAGCGGGTTCGGCACCGGGCACCACCGGTCGGTGAGCGGGTCCGCGGCCAGCCGCATCGCCGTCGTCGCCTTCACCGGCCACGTGTCGGCGAACACCGCGGCCAGGTCGGCAGGCCCGGCGTGGCGGCGGGCGACGGCGGCGACGTGGTCCCACAGCCGCTCGTCGCCGAGCGCCGCGACCAGGCTCGACAGCACGGTCGCGAACGCGGACGCGAGCAGCTTCGTGCGCAGCGCGTCGTCGTCGCCGGTCGGCAGCGCCCCGGTCAGCGGCGGCATCTCGTGCCCGGCGGCGGCGAGCCGGCCCGGGTGCACGTGGATGCCGCCGAGGTCGCGGTAGTACAGGCGCACCGGACGGCCGGCGGGGTCGAGCTCGACGAGGGTGTTCTGGCCGTGCGCCTCCAGGGCCACGCCGAGGCGCAGCAGCCCCAGCAGCGGCGGCAGCATCAGCTCCACCAGCGCCGTGAAACACGCCGGGGTCAGCAGGTCCGGCCGGTGCGGCAGCAGCGCCAGGGGCACGACCCGCGCCGAGGCGGGGGGCGCGTCGCGCCAGACGGCGCCGAGCGAACGCTGCGGCTCGCCGTCGCGCGACAGCACCGTGCCGGCGGAGCGTTCCCGCAGCACATGGATTCCGGGTGTACCGCGGGACAGCGCCGCCACCAGCTCCGACGCGAGCGGCCCGTTGTGGATCGCCGGGGCGGACAGGGTGCGCACGGCGCTGGTCATCTGCACCTCGACCGCCGTCTTCACGTGCAGGCCCGCCCAGTCCCCGCCGCCGACCTCCAGGGTCCGCAGCGACATCAGCGGCCGGGCCGGGATGTCGATGCCGGTGTCGGTGACGAGGCCGGAGGCCAGGGCGCGGGGCAGCTGCCACGGGTGGACCGGCAGCCGCGGCGGCATCGGCGTCCCGGCGGTGCGCCACCGGTCGGGTTCGACGTCGACGAGCCGCAACCGCACGACGGGGTGGTGTTCCGGCGCGTAGGCGAGGACCTCGAGGGTCGACATGCCGATCCGGGTGCGGCAGCACGGGTGCAGCGGGTGACCGTCCACGATGGACTGCTCGGCGTCGGCGAGGGTGTCGCCGGGCGACGGCGGGGCGGTCATGGCCAGGGCGAGGTTCGCGACGCTGTTGTCGAGCTCGACCCGCAGCCGCTCGTGCAGGCCGAGCGCGGCGGCGAGGACGCCCGGGTCGTCGTACTGCACGCCGTCGGCGACGACCGTCGGGACGAGCGGGCCGAACAGCGGCGGGGCCGCGCCGCCGAGCCGGGCGGTGCCGACGATCCGTTCGCGCCACAGCGCGCCCCAGAGGCGGGTGAGGACGGCGGCTCTGGCATGCGGTACCGCCGCGGAGAAATCGGCGACGAGGTCCGGCCGGTGCGCGCGCAGCGCCTGCAGGGTCTGCCCGACGTCGGGTGCATCCACCCGGCGAGTCTAGGTGGCGGGCGCCGGCACGCCGACGACCGGCGCACACCACCGTTCCAGTCTGCGCCCGCCCGCGCCCGGTTACGGTCCCGTTTCCGGGTGTAAACATCGACCGGCAGGGCGTTGACCGGCCGCGGCCGGCCGCGTGTCATAGGAACATGGGCGACGAGCCGGGGTTGATAGCCGACCTGCTGACCGTGATCGACCGGCGGGACTGGGCGGGCCTTGCGGGGCTGGTGACCGAGGACGTCGTCTACCACCGGCCCGGCTGCCCGCCGATCGAGGGCGTCGAGCAGTTCGTCGGCTTCTACCGCCGCCGGTGCATCGTCTCCGCCGGCCGGCACCACGTCGACCGGTGCATGGCCGCCGGCGAGCAGGGGTTCTGCTGGGGACGCTTCGACGGCATGTCCCACGCCGGGGTGCCGCTGAACGAGATCTTCGCCGACTGGTACGAGTTCCGGGGCGGGCTGATCGCCCGCCGCCGCACGTTCTTCTACCGGCCGGCGATATAGGCGACCGCCTCCACCTCCACCAGCTGGCCCGGCCAGCCCAGGACGGTGACGCCGAGCAGGGTGCTGGGCGGGCGGTGCGGTGCGAGGCGGTCGCGGTACAGGTCCCAGACCGTGCCGAGGTCGGCCCGGTCGGCGGTGGCGACATAGATGGTGGTCTTCACCACGTCGCCCAGGCCCGCTCCGGCGCCGGTGAGGGCCGCTTCGAGGTTGTCGAGGGTCCGGCGGGTCTGTGCGGCCAGGTCGCCCGGCGCGACGACGGCACCGGAGGCATCCAGGGGGCAGGCGCCCGCCGTCCACACGTGCCCGCCGGCGGTGGCGGTGTAGTCGTACTCGACGGCGTCGGTCAGCCGCGCTGTTCTGCTTTCCATCGCTCCAGCATGCCAAGCTAGGGGAGGGGTTCGCGGTTGCGCAGCCACGCATCCGGCAGCGCGGGGTTGTGCGCGGCCACGATCCCGCCCACGATCGCCGCGGTCGTGTCGACGTCACCGCCGGCCGCGCAGCACGCCTCGACAGCGCCCTCGAAGTCGTCGAGGAACCGGTCGGCGACCCACACCGCGAACGGCACCGTGTCCTGTGCGGTGACCCGCACCCCGGTGCCGAGCACCCGGGCGGCCTCGGCGGGGTTGCGGATGCGGCGGGCCCGGCGCAGCAGCCGCCACACCGTCGTGTCCGGGCCGGTGTGCTCGAGCGCGACCGCGAGCAGGTCGGGCCGCTGCCCGGACAGGCGGGCGTGCGCGGCCGCGGACGCGGCGACAGCGACGGCGACAGCGCCGGCGACACCCTCCGGGTGGGCGTGGGTGAGGACCGCCTGCCGGGCCGCTTCGCGGGCGGCGGCGTGCGGGTCGCCGGCGTGGTAGGCGCCCAGGGGTGCCACGCGCATGGCGGCGCCGTTGCCGTAGGAGCCCTGCCCGCCGAACCCGGACGCGGCGGCGTCGCGCCACGGGGTGCCGGCGGCGATCGCCTGCAACGTCAGGTAGGCGCCGACACCGTAGCCGCGGTCCGGTTCACACGCGGCCGCCCACTGCACGGCAAGGAGGTCCTGATCGACGGGAACATGTTCGGACAGGTGCGCGACGAGGACCGCGGCCATCTGTGTGTCGTCGGTCCACGGCCACGGCGGCGTGCGCAGCTCGGGCCGGGTGAAGTGCTGCGCACCGTACGCGTCGCCGACGGACAGCCCGTCGAGACTGTCGCGGGCCAGGCCGATCCGGGTCTGCGGGTACAGCACGACCTTCACGTCCCGATCCTATCTTGGTTGACATAATGTACATTATCGAACATGTTGTACTCGGTGACTGAGCCCGGCCCGGGCCGGGTCAGCATCATGGCGAAGCCGCGTCCCGGTGACTGGCTCGCCGACGACCTGGCCCGCCTCGCCGGGCGCGGCGTCGACATCCTCGTCAGCCTGCTGACGCCCGCGGAGGTCGCCGAGACCGGGCTTGCCGGCGAGCCGTCGCTGGCCGCGGCGGCCGGGCTGCGTTTCCTGCACGCGCCGATCCCGGACCGCGGTGTTCCCGGCGCGGATTTCGCGGCGACGGTACTGCACGAGCTGAGCTCCTGCCACGCCGCCGGCGGCCACGTGGCGGTCCACTGCCGGTTCGGCATAGGCCGCTCCGCGATGGTCGCCGCGGCGATCCTCGTCCGGGCCGGCGGCAGCCCCGGCACGGTGTGGGCGGACCTGGCGGCGGCGCGGGGCGTGCCGGTCCCGGACGTCGACGAGCAGCGCCGCTGGGTGGAGAAGCTGGTCACGTAGGGTTGCCGATCTTCGGACGTCGGGGCCGGATCGACGCAGGTGGGCACGAACTTCGCCCGGCCGGGTGACACGACGCTATGTGAGCGGCGTATGCGGCCGCTACCCTGTGCGTATGCGTGAGGTGCGCAAGGAACGGGTGACGGTGACGATGCCCGCCGATGACGCCGCAGCGGTGCGGCGGTTCGTGGACGCCGGCGGGGCGGAGTCGGTTTCGGCGTACGTGGCCGAGGCGGTGCGTGGGCGGCTGGCCCGGGACCGGGCCCTGCTGACGCTGAACGAGCTGTACGCGCAGCGCGGCGTGCGGCTGGCCCCGGAGCACCACGCGTGGGCGCGCGAGGTGCTGGGGGTGGCGCCGGCCAGCGGGCCGGTGTCGTGACCGCGGTCGGGGGACGAATCCTGGACAGTTCGGCGATCCTGGGGTTCGTGGCGGGCAAGCCGTACTCGTCGGCGATCGTGTGGCACGCCGTGGACCAGGGCGTCGTCCTGGCTGTGCCGGCGGCGGCGCTGGCCGAGGCGTGGGCGCAGACGTCGCCGAAGGACTACGACGTGCTCAAGGTGCTGCTCGCCCTGCCGGTCGTGGTCGTCGACGACCTGACCGCCGCAGACGCGGTCGACAGCGGTGCGCTGTTCGGCGGCGAGGGCGGGCCGGCGCTGGTCGCGGCGGCGCACGTGGTCCGCCGGGCGCAGGCGCGACCGGGCTGGGCGATCGTCACGGACCGTGCGGCGATGCTGCGCACGCTGGACCCGCAGGCGGAGATCGACGAGCTGCCCTGATCGGAATGCGTCGCGACGCCCGGCTGCCGGTCACCGGGCGTGGAGGCCTCGGCATCGGCCGGTCCGCGAAGCGCCAACCACCCGTGAGGTCCGCGGCATGAACGCCGCGCAGCCGCGGGAATCCCCCGCCTTCAGGCGTGGAGACGACAACGTACGGTGTGTCGCACTCGGAAATGTCATAGGTGGCTGGTATGACTGTTCCGACACATGTTCGATTGAGCGGGTTGGAGGGTGCGATGGTTGCCGCACGGACCGCGGCCAAGGGCTTGTCGACGGTGGATCTGGAGCAGATCCGGGACACCCTCGCGGCCGGCCGGAAACCGAAGGTCGTGTTCACCGAGCAGGCCGGGCAGATCGCCGGGCAGTTGGGCCAGGTCGTCGCGCTGACGGACCCGGAGCTGTCCGACGAATGGGTCGTGGTCCGGTTCGGCCGCGACGAGCTGCCCTTCTCCCCTGCCGACCTGGCGATCGCGCCGAAGGCTGCGCCGGCGAAGCGCGCACCCGCCGTTCCAGCACCTCGTGAGGAGAGCCCCGTGCCAGCCCCTTCCGTCACCGCCGAGCCCACCGACTCCGCGGAAACACCCGACTCCCCCGCCGCCGCGTCCCCCGCCGCTCCCCCGGCAACGCCTGCACCGCCGGCAGCCGACACCGCGGCGCCGGCCGACCCGGCCGCGAAGCCCGACGCGGGTGAGTCCCGCTCGTCGAGCCGCCCGCCGGCGAAGAAGGCCGCCCCGAAGGCGAAGACCCCGGCCGGCCTGACGGTCACGCTGTCCTACGCCGACGGTGAGTGGACGGTGGCCGCGAACCAGGGCGCGAAGGCCTTGGCGAAGCCGTATGTCATCAAGGCCGGCGAGGCGCTGAAGATGGTCGCGATGCTGGACGTGCCGGGCGTGCACGAGGCCGTCGAGGAGATCGTGGCGGCGGCCCGCGCGGAGGCCGAGCACCAGGCGGAGCGGCTGCGGGCGGAGCTGGCCGAGATCGAGGCGCGGCTGGCGGAGCTCCGCGAGGCCGAGTAGCCGCGAGGCCGCTGGGCCGCTGGGCTCGGTCACCGCCGGTTCGTGCGGAGGCCACCGGTTCGCGCGGAGGCCACCGGTTCGCGCGGAGGCCGCCGAAACGCGGAACGCGGGTCACCGGCGCTCTGCGTGGCCGCGCCCGCTCGGCGGCCTCCGCGAGGCCGGGCGGCCGCAAGACCGCTGGGCGCGGCGACCGACGGCTCGCGCGGAGGCCATCGAGTGGGCGCCGGAACGTGGAATGCGGTCACCGGCGCCTTGCGTGGCGGCCGCCGAGTGGCCGACGCAACCCGCAATGCGGATCGCCGGCGCCCTGCGTGACGGCCGAGTGCTGTCGCCGCTCGGCACATCTCGTCCCCCGCGTGCCGCTATAGGCATCGCCGACTGGTGCGCCCTCGGTGGCCGCGGGCGAGGCCGAGTGGTCCGGAGCGCCGCCGCGCGGGTTTCGCCGCCATGCGGTCGATCGGGCGCGCGGCAGGCGATGCAGCCGCGCGCCAGGCAGCCGCGATCTCGACCGGGTGGCCGATCTCGCCCTGCTGCGCCAGACAGCCGCGCCGCCCCGCGCCGCCCGCGGTGCGAGCGCGGCGCTTGTCGGCGGACGTGACGTCGACCGGGCCAGCCGCGGCCGGTGGCGCGACGGTGACCCGGTGGCGAGCGCGGTTGGTCGGGGTAGGTAAATAGGTGTCGTCGGGACGGTTGCGCCGCGGGGTTGTGGCGCTACCGTTCCATGGTCGGCTCACAGGGGCCGGCCGGAAACCGGTGCGCTCCGTGCGCGCCGGCAGACACGACTCGGCGCCGGTCCGGGCGGGGCCAGGTGGCCCCGACCCGTCTCGGGCGCCCGCGGCAGGCCAGGACGGGAAACAGTACGTGAGCGACGGGGAGCCGGACCGGTTGCACGGCGACGACGCGACCACCACCGTGGCCGACAGCCATGGACACGCGCCGCGGGTCAGGCCGCCCGGGGACGCGGTCCTCGCCGCACCGGTCGATTCGATCCGTGAAATCCCGGTGACGGCCGCAGTCCCGGATGACGGCCTCTTCCCTTCGGCCCCGTCCCCCGCGTCGCCGACCACATCGATCCCGGCGTCCGCGCCGCTGTCCGTGCCCGACGATCCGGCCGATGCCGTGATCGCGGCGGCCGTCGTCCCGCATGATGACGGCTCCCCCACGTCCGCGCCGCTGTCCCTGCCAGGCGATGCGGCCGGCGCCGCCGAAGGCGATGGCGCGGCGGTCGTGAGCGCCGGTTCGCGGGGCGTGGTGGCGTGGCGGGTGCCGCGGATGTGGCGGGTGTTGCTCGGTGTTGCCCGTTTGGTGGTCATGCCGGTGGCGCGGCTGCGGGTCACCGGGGACGTGCCGGCGGACCTGCGTAACGGGCCGATCATCCTGGCCGTGAACCACATCGGGCCGTTCGACCCGATCGCGATCACGGCCGCCTGCCGGGTGATCCGGCTCGCGCCGCGGCTGATGGCGACCGGTGGGCTGTTCCGGGCGCCGGTCGTCGGGGCGGCGATGCGGGCCGCCGGGCACATCCGCATCAACCGGCGGCAGGCGGACGTCGCCCTGGCCGTCGACGACGTGGCGGCGGCGCTCGCGGTGGGGTCGCACGTGCTCGGGTACCCGGAGGGGCGCATCACCCTCGACCCGGGGATGTGGCCGGAGCGGGGCAAGACCGGGATGGCCCGGGTGGCGCTCGCGACCGGGGCGCCCGTCGTGGCCGTGGCGCAGTGGGGTGCGCACGAGGTGGCGGCGTGGGGCGGGTTCGGGCCGACGGTGCGGGCCCTGTGCCGGGCGTTGGTGCGCCGGCCCGTGGTGCGGGTGCACTTCGGCCGGCAGGTCGACCTGTCCGGGATCGATGCCGGCGTGCCGGGTGCGGCGCAGCGGGCCACCGACCGGATCATCGATGCGATCACCGAGGAGCTGCGGTCGTTGCGGGTCGACGAGCCGCGGCTCCCCCGCTACATCGACCCGGTGCGGCCGTTGAGCGTGCAGCGCCGCCACCGTCCCAGCGCCTGACGCCCGCCCGTCCGCCGTGATCCGGCGTCCGCCTGAGCGCGGGCGCGGCGATCGGCCACGGCTGGCCGAGGTCAACGCTGGAGGCCAGTGCCGGGGACGTGCGGAGGGGTCAGGCGCCCTCGCGGCGCATGCGGAGGTAGGCGAGGACGGCCTCGCGGGTGGTGCGGACGCCCAGGACCTCGCGGGCCTCGGCGATGCGGCGGTTCGCGGTGCGCAGGGAGAGGAACTCGGCGGCCGCGGCGGCCGCGATGGTCTCGCCGCCGGCGAGGCGTTCGAGCAGGGCGCGCTGTTCGGGGGCGAGGACGGGGCCGCCGGCGTCCTCGGCCGGTGCGGTGCCGAGGTCGGCGTCCGGGTCGGTGGTGACGGGGCCGATGCGGCCCAGGTCGGCCAGCAGTGCCCGGCCGATCTCGGCGGCGGCGTCGCTGATGGCGACGATGCCGGCGCCGCGGGCGGCGGCGAGGAGGGCGAGCTCGGCGGTGTCGGCGTCGGCGACGCGGCCGAAGAGGGCCAGGCGGGCGTCGGAGACGTCCCAGGCCTGGTCGGTGAGGGCGAAGCCTTCCCGGGTCGTCCAGCCGGCCCGGGCGAGGCGGCGCAGGACCGCGGTGGCCTCGGCGCCGGTCGCCACGACGTACCGCGGTGCGAGTGTGGGATCCCCCGCCATCAGCGGCCCATCGGTGATGACATGCGCCCACCATGCGATGAAGGTGCCGTCCGGCACAAGAGCACTGCCTTACTCATCCAAGTTCCTCGATTGCGAGGGCGGCGGCCTCAGTGCGGGTGCGGGCGCCGAGCTTGCGCATGCCGGAGCGGATGTGGGTTTCGACGGTTTCGCGGGAGATGCCGAGCTGGCCGGCGATGCGTCTGGTGGGCTCGCCGTTGGCGACGAGGCGCAGCACGTCGCGTTCGCGGTCGGTGAGCTCGTCGCCGGCGCGGCGGCCGCGGGTGTCGCGGCGGATCGAGTGGCGGCGCAGGGCGCGGCGGGCCCGGCCCAGCAGCACGACGAGGCCGGCCTCCTCGGCGAGGCGTTCGGCCTGCAGCAGCGGCGGCACGGCCTGTTCGGCGCCGTCTTCGAGGATGCCCTGGGCGAGCAGGCAGCGGACCTCTTCGCGGCGGGCGAGCTCGTGCCAGGCGGCGGCGGCCTCGGCGAAGCGGACGGGTGCCTTCCACGCCTCGAGGGTGGCCCGCACGGGGGCGAGGGGGGCCTCGTCGTCGCCGGGGGCGGCGGAGACGCCGGCGTCGTGGGCGGCCCAGCGTGCGGTGATGCGGCGCAGGCCGTCGACGAGCGGGGAGGCGCCGTCCTGCGACACCGAGTAGGCCTGGTCGGGGCGGCCGTCGAGCCAGGCCGCCTCGCGGGAGACCCAGTCCAGGACGGGGCCGGTGGAGGCGGGGCGGTTCTGGAGGGCTTCGAGGCGGGCGCGGGCGGGGGCGAGCAGTCCGCCGTCGGCCTCGGCGAGGCTGGCGGCGGCGACGGCGTAGCCGCGGGCCAGGGCGGGCAGGGTCCGGTCGGCGAGGTCGCCGGCGCGGCGGACGACCTCGTCGATCTCGTCGCCGCGCAGGGCGTCGCACCACAGTTGCGCGGCCAGGAACCGGGTCTGCCAGCTGTAGGCGAGGTCGCCGGCGCAGGCGGCGGCGGCCGCGGCGGCGGCCTGTGCGGCCTCGGCGAGGCGGGCGTCGGCGGTCAGGGTCTCCACGAGCAGCCACGCCGACCAGCGGGCGGCGAGGGCGTCACCGGCCTGCCCGGCCGAGGATGCGGCGGAGGCGAGGCCGTACTCCCAGCCGGGCTGGCGGGTGCCGGCCCGCACGGCGGCGATCGCGGCGCGCAGGCCGGGGTGGGCGGGCGCGTCGCCGTGGATTTTGAGGAGCTCCTCGGCGCGGGTGAGTGCGCCGCCGGGGTCGGTGGTGAGCATGGACAGCAGCCGGATGCGGTCGCGGGCGCCGACGACCTCGGCGGGGGCGTCGTCGGGCACGTCGGTGACGGCGGCCGCGGCGGCGACCGGGTTGCCCTGCTGCAGCAGGGCTTCGCCGCGCAGGACGGCGGCGACCGGGTCGACGGCGCCGCCGTACAAGTTCGGGTCGAGGACGGTGAGGCAGGAGCCGGGGCGGCCGGCGGCCAGGGCGGCGCGGGCGGCGGCGACGCGGACCTCGGGCTCGACGTCGACGCCGGGCAGGCCGCAGGCGAGCAGCAGCAGTTCGGCGCGGTCGCCGGAGGACTCGGCGGCCGCGGCCGCGGCGACGGCGACCTGGTAGGCCTCGGCGGCGGAGCCGGCGGCGGCGAGGTGCCGGGCGGCCTCGCGGGGCGGGACGAGGGTGGCGAGGCGGCGGTGCAGCGCGGCCCGTTCCGGCGCCTCGAGCAGGCCGGCGGCGACCTCGGCGGTGTATGGGGAGACGGGCGCGGCGACGCCGTCGGTGAGCTCGACGAGGCCGGCCTCGACGAGCTCGGCGAGGCCCTCGCCGAGGACGGTGGCGGTGACGGGCCGGCCGAGCAGGCCCAGGGCGGCCATGGCGGTGCGGGCGGGGCGGGTGAGGTCGGCGAGGGCCCCGGCGACGGCGTAGGCGAGGCCCTTGTCGAGGCCTTCGCCGAGTCCCCCGCCCTGCGCGACGTGCTTGGCGAGGGTGACGACGGCGAGGGGCACGCCGCCGGCGCGGCGCACGAGGTCGGCGACGACGGCGGCGGGCGCGGACGGTGCGAGCTGGCGCACGAGGGCGGCGGCGGCGTCGGCGGGCATCGGCGGTACCGACAGCCATGCGGTCGCGGCGGCGCGCAGCGCGCGTTCGGCGTCGCCCGGTAGGCGGTGCGGTGTCCGCAATGTGACAACTATCCGACAGTGTTCGGCGATGGCCGGGAGGGCGGCCATCGTCAGCGGATCCGCCCACTGCAGGTCGTCGAGGAGCAACAGGCCGTGACGGACGCGGGAACGGACGGCCTCGGCGAGCAGTGGCGCCTCGTGTGACGGCAGTCGCACCCGCACCGCCCGTGACAGCGGCAGCGCCGGCACGCCGCGCAGCATCGCCAGGGCGCCGCCGGAGAACACGGCGCCGCGGAAGGACTCCCCGAGGCGCTTGAGCACGCTCGTGCGGCCCGTGCCCGGAGCGCCGGCGATGACCACCAGACCCGGGTTGTGCAGGGCTTCCACCGCCGCGGCGATCAGGTCGGGCGGCGGCCACACCGCGGTAGGAACGCTCGCCCGGCCGACCACCGCCGGCCCGGCCGCCGAGGCGGCGGCGGGCTCATCAGTCGGTGCCTCAGGCACGGGTCGCCTCCATTCCTGGCACGAACATGGGATCCTGCGCGCGCAGGATATTCGTAATGTGTGTGCCGTACGTGCGTGACATGACGGTACTGATTGCACCCAGGAGCGAATAATGAGCGAGGTCCACCCCTTGGACACCCGAGGGTACGTCGGCATTGTGGCTGAACCCACCGGCCTCGCGCAGTCGGTGATCAGTCTGTGCGCGACGTCGAAGCGGAGCTGACCCCGTGGCTCCAGGACCGCTGAGCTCCCGCGTGGCCGACCTGTGCGCCGAGGTCGGCAACCGTCTCGGTGGCGCCGCACAGGCCCAGGTGATCGACGTGCGGCGGCGGCTCGGCGAACCGCTGCGGGTCGCGATCGCCGGCCGCCTCAAGTCCGGCAAGTCGACCCTGGTCAACGCTCTCATCGGGCGGCGGGTCGCGCCGACCGAGGTCGGTGAGTGCACACGCATCGTCACCCAGTTCCGCTACGGCACCTCCGACCGCGTCGACGTGGTCAAGCGCAACGGCGCCCGGGTCAGCCTCCCCCTGGACGAGGCCGGCATGATCCCCCAGCGGCTCGGCGTGGCCCGCCACGAGGTCGCCTACGTCGACGTCACCCTCACCAGCGACCACCTGCGCGACCTGACCGTCGTGGACACCCCCGGCCTGTCCAGCGCCAACACGTCCGTGTCCGACCAGGCCCGCCGGTTCCTGTTCTCCGAGGCGCCGATCGACGACGACCTCGACTCCGACTCCGCCGGGGCCCTGTCCGGCGCCGAGGCGATCATCTACGTGTTCACGCAGTCGGTCCGCGAGGACGACGTGCAGGCCCTGGAGGCGTTCCGGTCGATCTCGGCGCGGCTGTCGAGCAACCCGATCAACTCCCTCGGCCTGTTCAACAAGGTCGACAAGCTCGCCGGCGGCGGGCAGGACCCGTGGCCGATCGTCGCGCCGCTGGCCAACGACCAGTCGAAGGTGCTGCGCCGGGTCGTCTCCGACGTCGTGCCTGTGGTGGGGCTGCTCGCCGAGACGACCGAGGCGGGCCGGCTCACCGCCGCCGACTGCGAGGCGCTGCGCCAGCTCGCCGCACTGCCGCAGGGTGAGCGGACCGTGCTGCTGGCCTCCGTCGACCTGTTCACCAGCCGCGAGTGCCCGGTGACCCGCGAGTCGCGGGAGCGGCTGCTGCGCCTGCTGGACCTGTACGGCATCAGCTTCGCCATCGCCCAGCTGGTCGGCAAGCCGACCCTGGCCACCGGCGAGCTCGTCCGGATGCTGTTCCAGGCGTCCGGGTTCCCGCGGCTGCGCCAGACCCTCGACCACGCGTTCCGGTGGCGCACCGACGCGATCAAGGCCGGGTGGGCGCTGTCGAGCCTGGAGAAGATCGCCAGCCACGCCGAGCGGCCCCACGACCGGGAGCTGCTGCGCGACGCCATCGAGCGGGTGCTGCAGCAGCCCGAGTCGCACCGGCTGCGGCTGCTGGAGGTCGCGCAGCTGGTCACCACCGGCGCCGTGGACCTGCCCGACCAGATGGAGGGCGAGCTGACCCGCCTGGCGCTGTCCAACGACCCGGGCTGGATCCTCAACCTGGCCGGCTCCGACCGCGACCAGATGGTCCGGGCCGCGCTGGACGCCGCGACCCGCTGGCGCGCCTACGCGGTGGCCGGCGCGTCGCCGTCGCAGTCGCGGGTGGCGCTCGTCGCGCACCGCGGTTTCTACCTGCTGTCCCAGCGCATCCGCGGCGGGGGGCAGGGCAATGCCCGTTAACCGACCGATCTCCAGCCCAGCCAACAGCCGAGGCCCCCACCCCCAGGAGCCGAGAATGTCCTCCAACAGCCTGCGCCTCATCGCGGTCGCCGTCGCGCTGATCATCGCGGTGCTCACCGGCGCGGCGACCGGCCTGCTCAGCGGCGCACCCGACTGTCCCGGCGGGACCGTCGCCGCGCCGCCGGCGGCCAACCCGACGGCCGGCGCGTCGAAGGCCGGCACGCCCGAGCAGCCCGACGCGAACGCCGCGAACCAGGCGCAGACGGTCAAGACGGCGGCGTGCACGTCGCGGCAGTCCTTCGGCGTCGTGCCGGCGCTGACCGCGTTCGTCGGCACCCTGTTCGTCGGTGCCGCGCTGCTGCTGCTGTTGCTGCTGGCGTCCCGCCGGCCCGCCGGGGCGGCCGCCCCGGTGTCCGCGCCGCCCGGACGCGGCGGCGGCCAGGCCGACGCCGACCGGCGCGCGCTGGTGCAGGCGTCGATCTACGTGCGGGACCGGGTCACCAGCAAGGCCCTCGGCGACCGGCTCGGCGCCGCCCTGCACGAGGCGGGCGTCACCACCCTCGAACCGAACGGGGTCCGGTTCGACCCGGCGCACCACGAGGCCGGCGGCACCACACCGACCAACGACCCGGCGCTGAGCGGGCAGATCTCCGGCGTCGAGGTCCCCGGCTACCTCGACCGCGACGGCCGGGTCCTGCGGGCCCCGATCGTCACCGTGTTCCAGGCCGGGCGCAGCGCCGGCGGCGCCACCGGCGCCCACCCGACGGTCCAGCCGCACCAGACCGGCCAGCACCCGGTCAACCAGCACACCAACCAGCACACGACGCAGCAGCCGCGCAGAGAGCAGCCACGATGACCTCGACGTCCAACCCACCCGCCGGGCAGCAGCAGGCGGCGAAGAAGCCGGCCGACCCGACCGCGGCGCTGGGCAAGCTGCTCAAGGCCGGCGTCGACGGCAGCCTCGCCTACCTGCGCAAGATCGACCCGGACGCGGCGTCCGACATCGACACCGAGCGGCGCCGCGACGTGCAGCGGCCCCGCATCGTCGTGGTCGGCGAGACCAAGCGCGGCAAGAGCTCCCTGACGAACATGCTCATGGGCGTGCCCGGCCTGTCGCCGGTCGACGCCGCCGTGGCTACCGCCTCCTACCTGGAGTTCAAGCACAACCCGCAGCACGGCGCCCGCGCCTACGTCCCCGGCCGCGAGGACCCGATCCCGCTCGGCCTGAGCGACCTGCGCGACTGGGGCACCGTGCTGGGCCGGCTGCCCGACGGGATGCGCCCGCCGCGGCACATCGAGGTGCACCACTCGGCGCCGCTGCTGCAGTACCTGACGCTCATCGACACCCCCGGCACCGGCGGCCTGGACTCGATGCACGCCGAGGTCGCCATGGACGCCGTGGAGAAGGCCACCGCGCTGCTGTTCGTCGTCGACTCGTCCTCGCCGTTCTCCAAGCCGGAGATGAACTTCCTCATCGAGGCCAGCAAGAAGGTCAACTTCGTGCTGTTCGCGCTGACGAAGGTCGACGCGTACCCGGGCTGGCGCACCATCCTCGCCGACAACAAGGGCCAGCTGCAGGCCCACGCGCCGCGGTTCGCCTCGGCGCCGTGGTTCCCGGTCTCGGCCCGCCTGGCGGAGCTGGCGATGCAGATGCCGAAGGAGTCGGCCGGCGAGCTGATCCGCGAGTCGCGCATCGCCGAGCTGCAGCACGCGCTCATCGACCTGGCCAGCAAGGGCCACCTGCTGCAGCAGGCCAACGTGCTGCGCTCGGTGCGTTCGGAGTACATCCGCGTCGACCAGGAGCTCGGCGACCGGATGAAGGCCACCGACCCCGACCCGGCCGACGCCGAGCGGGCCAAGGAGGAGCGCGCCCAGGTCGCCACCCGCAAGCGCACCGAGTCGCGGCAGTGGTCCCTGGCGCTGTCGACGGAGACCCAGCGGGCCCGGGTCGAGGCCACCACGCGGCTGCGTAACTACATCACGCAGCTGCAGGAACAGTTCATGGAGAAGATCGACAAGGGCGGGCGCAGCGACATGAGCGAGCTGCCCGCCGAGCTGGACAAGGCGCTGTACGCGCTGAGCGTCCGGCTGTCGCACGACCTGGAGTTCCGCTTCCGCAAGGTCGGCGAGCGGGTCCTGGCCCAGGTGTTCCACCCCAACGAGCTGCAGCACGTGCTGCGCGGGCTCAACGCCCGGCTGCGTCACGCCCTGGGCACCAAGCCGCGCCGCGACGGCGGGCAGGGCGACGGCGCGATGGTCGTGATGTCCTCGGCCGGTATGGCCATGATGGCCGGCCGCGGCGCGATGATGGCCGGCGGTGCCGCCCTCGCGGGCGTGGCCGGCGGTGCGCTCATCATCCCGGTCCTCGGCGTCGGCCTCGGCCTCGCCGCCGGCGCCTACATGATCTTCAAGCGCAAGAGCATGGCCGACAAGGTCACCGCCCGCACCTGGCTGCGGGAGGTCCTCGGCGAGGCCCGGGCCGCGCTGTCCGACGAGATCATGCACCGGTTCACCGACCTGCAGTACGCGCTGACCCTCGCCCTCGACGAGGCGATCGAGCGGCGGCTCAAGCAGCTCGACGCCCACATCGCGAACATCGACAAGTCGTTGGCCGAGGACAAGGCCGAGCGCGCCAAGCGCAAGGCCGTGCTGAACACCGAACGAGAGGGCCTGCGCTCCCGCATCAAACAGGTCGACGAGGTGCTGGTGCGCATCCGCGCGCTCACCCCGAACGCGCCTGGCGACGCGGGCGAAGCGCCGGCCGAGGCGTAGGGGGTCGAGTTTCGATGGACGGGCACTGGGACTGGGCGGAGGGCGGCGACGACGCCGACACCGCGGACCTCGGCGGCGACGCGGGCCACGACCTGCACTCGGAGTTCTCCGAGGACTACGGCGCCGACTTCGGCGACGGCGGGCACGACGACCTGCACGGCGGGTTCGGCGTCGAGGACCACGACCTCGGCGGGCACCTCGACGCCCAGCACGGCGACGACTCCCTCGAGGAGCCGATGGGCACCGAGCACGCCACGGCCGAGTACGACCAGGCCCTGCACGAATCCACCGACGGCCACGACGGCGGCCCCTACGACGAGGACGCGGGCCACGACCCCGGCCACGACGGCGGCGGCGACCCCGGCCACGACGACGGGCACGACGGGCAGCAGCACGAGGACGTCCTGCACCGCGACGACGAGGAGCAGCCGGGGCACGAGGCCGCGTTCGGCGCCGACCCCGACGTCCACGCGGGCGCCGACGACCCCGCCTGGCACGAGGTGCAGTTCCCGCAGGAGCTGCACCTCGACGACCCGCCCGAGCCCGTCGACGGGTTCCCGTGGAGCGACGCCGACGTCCTCGGCGGCGGCGACCACAGCCTGTCCGCCGCCTACGACCCGGCCGTGGCCGAGCACGGCGGCGCGGAGCCGGGCGGCCTGGCCGACTACGCCGGCGTCGACGTGCCGTCCGGCGCCGACCCGTGGAGCCTGCTGCTGGGCTCCGAGGACCCGGCCACCAGCAGCCTGGCGACCTTCTGGCTGCCGCAGTAACGAGCACCAAACCAAGGCAGTAACGAGCACCAAACCAAGGCAGTAACGAGCACCAAACCAAGGCAGTAACGAGCAGCAAAACAAAGCGGCGCCGGTACCCTCACGAGGTACCGACGCCGCTTTTGGCTTTGGCAGAAACTCAGCTGAGCGCCGTGTAGAGCAGGATCACGAACAGCACCGCCACCAGCACGAGGACCACCACGATCACGGCGATCCAGTTGCGCTCGGTCGCCTCGCCCTGCTGCGCCGGCGCCTGCCGGGCCGCCTGCGGCGGGAACGGGCCGGGGCGGGCCGGCTGCACCGGCTGCTGCACGACAGGCTGGACCACCGGCTGCGGCGCCGGCTGGGCCCGGAACACCGGCTGCGGCTGCGGCGGCACCGGCCGCTGGACGGGCTGCTGCACCACCGGCGGGCGGGGCTGCACCACCGGCTGCTGGACCGGCGGGCGCTGCACCGCCGGGGACACCGGCACACCCGACATCGGCGCCGCCGACACCGGCGCGTGCTGCGCCGCCTGGACGGGCCGGGCGGGCTGCGGCTGCACCGGCGCGACCGGGCGGGCCGGCTGCGGCGCCGGCGTCACCTGCCGCGGCGTGCCGGACGTGCCGCCCGGCGTGACCGCCGCGCCGATACACAGCGCGCCCTCGACCACGACCGTCTCCGGCTGCTCCAGCGTCGTCGGGGCCACGCCCAGCTCGGTGTGGATGAGGTGCGCGGCGAGGGGGATGCGCGACGAGCCGCCGACGAGGAAGATGCCGACGAGGTCCTTGGGCTGCAGCCGCGCCGACTCGATCGCCCGGCGCAGGCACGCCACGGTGCGCTCCAGGTAGGGGCGCACGAGGGTCTCGAGCTCCTCGCGGGTCAGGTGCGCGTCGATCTCCATCGACGGGATGTGGATGTCCGTCGACGCGGTCCGCGACAGCATCTCCTTGGCGCCTCGCACGTCCTCGTACAGCATCCGCCGCAGCCGCCGGTCCGAGGCGTCGGTCGGGTTGGCCAGCGACGCCCACTTCTGCGGGTGCGACTCCGAGTACGTCTTGCCGAGGTGCTCGATGATGGCGTGGTCGAAGTCGAGGCCGCCGACGTCGGGCAGGCCGTCCTCGGCGAGGACCTCGAACCCGGACTGGGTGCGGCGCACCACTGTCGCGTCGAACGTGCCGCCGCCGAGGTCGTAGATGGCCAGGCTCCGCCCGACCGGCACCGCCGAGCCGAGCACGGCGGTGAAGTACGACGCGGCGCCGACCGGCTCGGCGATCAGCCGCGGCGTGCCCAGGCCCGAGATGCGGGTCGCCTCGATGAGCAGCGACCGGCGCCGCTCGCCCCACCGGGCCGGGTGCGTCAGGCGCACCTCCTCCGGTGCCGCGCCCAGCTGGCGCCTTGCCTCCGCGTTCACCTGGCTCAACACGTGCGCGAACAGCCGCGGCACGGGCATCGGGTGGTCGCCGATGAACACCTCGCCGTCGTCGATGCGCCGCTTCGGGTTGGGCTCGAAACGGGCCGGGTCGAGCCGGGCGTTGCGCTCGGCGTCCCGGCCGACGAGGACCTTCCCGTCGGTGTTGAAGTACAGGGCAGAGGGCAGCAGGGGGGAACCGTCGAACAGCAGCGGTCGCATCCGCGCATCCGCCGTGCGGACCATCGCAACCGTGTTCGACGTGCCGAAGTCGATGCCGAGCACGCGCATGTGCGTCACCCTACCTTTGCCGTTCCGCGCTCTGCGTCGGCCGTCAAGCCTGCCGTAACCCGCCGTTGCGCAAAGTTGACCGAAGATCGCTGCATACTGACCGCGTGAGACAGCAGGTCCCCTACCTCGACGCGCCAGGACCGCTGGGCTTCGCCCACCGCGGCGGGGCGTCAGCCGGTGACGAGAACACGACAGCGGCGTTCGCCCGTGCGGTCGGACTCGGTTACCGCTACATCGAAACCGACACGCACGCCACCGCCGACGGGGTCGCGGTCGTGTTCCACGATGACACGCTCAGGCGGCTCCTGGGGCGCCCGGGTCGGATGATCGACTTACGGTGGGCGGACCTGCAGACCGAGCGGGTCGGCGGCGCCGCCGCGGTCCCCCGCCTCGACGAGGTCCTCGACGCCTACCCGGACATCCGGTTCAACATCGACACCAAGACCGAGCACGCGGTCGCGCCGACCGTCGAGGTCGTCGAGCGGCTCAAGGCGCACGAGCGGGTGCTGCTGGCCTCGTTCTCCTCCGCCCGGCTGCGGCGCATGCGGCGCCTCGCCGGGTCCGCCGTGGCGACCTCCATGGGCATGCGCGAGGTCGCCGGGCTGTGGGCGGCCTACCGGACCGGTCGCCGCTACACCCCCGCCGAGACCGTCGTGGCGATCCAGATCCCGCCGCGGTACGGCAGGATCCCCCTCGCCACCGCGAAGCTCGTCGACTACGCCCACCGGTGCGGGCTGCAGGTGCACCTGTGGACCATCGACGACCCGGACGAAATCGCCCACTTCCTCGACCTCGGTGTAGATGGCATCATGACCGATCACATCGAGGTGCTGCGCGACGTGTACATCCAGCGCGGCATCTGGCCGTGACGCGCGTCCAGGAAGGGTCCACAGTGGAGCTCAGCACTCGTCGTGAACGGGTCGGCTGGTACTTCTACGACTGGGCCAACTCGGCGTTCTCCACCACCGTCATCACCGTCTTCCTCGGCCCCTACCTGACGTCCATCGCCGAGAAGGCGGCCGGCTGTGTCGACGACGGCTGCGACGACGCCGTCATCCACCCGCTCGGCCTGTCGATCGCGCCCGGCGCCCTGTTCCCCTACACGGTGTCGCTGTCGGTGCTGCTGACCGTGTTCGTGCTGCCCGTCGTCGGCGCCATCGCCGACCGGTCGCCGCGCAAGAAGCAGCTGCTGGCGCTGTTCGCCTACATCGGCGCCGGCGCCACCGCCGCGATGCTGTTCCTCACCGGCGACCGGTACCTGCTCGGCGCCGGGCTGTTCCTGCTGGCGAACGTCGCCTTCGGCGCGTCCGTCGTGGTGTACAACTCCTTCCTGCCCCAGATCGCCGACGAAGAGGACCGCGACCGGGTGTCCAGCTTCGGCTGGGCCTGGGGTTACCTCGGCGGCGGCCTGCTGCTGCTGCTCAACGTCGCCGCGGTGCTCATGAAGGACAGCCTGGGCCTGTCCACCGGCGAGGTCGCCCGCTACAGCCTCGTCTCCGCCGGCCTGTGGTGGGCCGGGTTCACGACCATCCCGCTGCTGCGGCTGCGCAACCGGCCCGTCGCCGACGAGGCCGCCGTCGTGACCGGCAACGTGCTCACGGCCGGGTTCAGCCAGCTGTGGCGGACCCTGCGCGGCCTCAAGGCCTACCCGCTGACCCTGTTCTTCCTCGCCGCCTACCTCATCTACAACGACGGCATCCAGACCGTCATCTCCCTGGCCAGCCAGTACGGCACCGAGGAGCTGCAGCTGGACCAGAGCGTGCTGGTCCCGACCATCCTCATGGTGCAGTTCCTCGCCTTCGCCGGCGCGCTGCTGCTGGGCCGCCTCGCCCGGGCCATCGGCGCGTGGAAGACGGTCCTGGTCAGCCTCGTGCTGTGGACGCTGGTCGTCCTCGTCGCGTTCTTCCTGCCGGCCAAGCAGGCGGTGCCGTTCGTCATCCTCGGCGGCGCCATCGGCCTCGTCCTCGGCGGCAGCCAGGCCCTGTCCCGGTCGCTGTTCTCCCAGCTGATCCCGAAGGGCAAGGAAGGCGAGTACTTCGGCATCTACGAGATCTCCGACAAGGGCACAAGCTGGCTCGGCCCGCTGCTGTTCGGCCTCGCCTACGACCTGACCCGCAGCTACCGGATCGCGATCGTGTCACTGCTGGTGTTCTTCGTCGTAGGGTTCATCGCCCTCGCGTTCGTGCCGATCCGCCGGGCCATCGAACAGGCCGGCAACACCCCGCCCGAGCGGCTCTGACCGGCACCTGTCGCCTGGATGACACCCTGCGTTACTGTTCGGTTCGTGCGATACCGGCTGCTCGGTCCGCTCGAAGTCGACGTCGACGGACGCCGGCTGGAGATCTCCGCGGCCCGCGACCGGATCCTGCTCGTCATGCTGCTGCTGCAGCCCAACCGGGTCGTCACGCTGCCCCGGCTGGTCGACGCCGTCTGGGGCGACGCCGCACCGGCCACCGCCCGTGCGCAGCTGCACACCTGCGTGTCCCGGCTGCGCCGGCAGCTGCCCGGCGCCATCCACACCGACACCGCCGGCTACCGGGTCCTGGCCGGCGATGACGAGCTCGACACGCTCGTGTTCGGCCGGCTCGTCGCCGACGGCCGCGCCGCCGTCGCCGCCGGCGAGCTGCAGGCCGCCCGCAAGCACCTGCGCGACGCCCTCGAGCTGTGGCGCGGCCCCGCCCTCGCCGGCGTCGACAGCCCCAGCGTCCAGGCCGCCGCCGTGGCCCTCGAGGAGCGGCACAGCAGCGCCCTGGAGGACTGCATCGACGTCGAGCTGCAGCTGGGCCTGCAGGCCGAGCTGATCAGCCAGCTGACCGGCCTCGTCGAGCAGCACCCGCTGCGGGAACGGCTGCACGGGCAGCTCATGACGGCCCTGGCCCGGGTCGGGCGCACCGCCGACGCGATCGCCGTCTACCTGCGCCTCGCCGACGCCCTCGACGACGAGCTGGGCCTGGCACCCAGCGCCGCGCTGCAGGAGTTGTACCGCGGGCTGCTGCAACCGGCCGGCGGATCGTCCCCGGCGGATCGGGCGCCCGGGCCGGCGCCGCTGTCGAGCCTCAACCACCCCGGCCGCGGCATGCCCGTGCCGACCCCGTGGACGCTGCCGCGCGACGTCGCCGACTTCTCCGGCCGCGACGACCTCGTCGACCGGCTCGTCGCCGCCGCCCGCGCCGGCCGCGACGACATGCCCGTCGTGCTCACCGTCGACGGGATGGCCGGCGTCGGCAAGACCAGCCTCGCCGTCCACGTCGCGCACCTCGTCGCCGACCGGTACCCCGACGGGCGGCTCTTCGTCGACCTGCGCGCACACAGCGAACGGCCCCCGCTGGCCGCGCACGACGCCCTCGGGGTGCTGCTGCGCAACCTCGGCATCGACACCGAACGCGTCCCGGTCGACCCCGACGAGCGCATCGCCCGCTGGCGCACCGAGCTCGCCCAGCGGCGCATGCTCGTCGTGCTCGACAACGCCGCCGACCCCGGCCAGGTCACGCCGCTGCTGCCCGGCGCGTCGGCGAGCCTCGTCATCATCACCAGCCGGCGGCGCCTCGGCGGCCTCGACGGCGCCTGCAGCGTCTCCCTCGACGTGCTCGACGACGCCGACGCCGCCCGGTTCGTCACCACCGTCGTCGGTGAACGCGCCGCCTCCGACCCCGGCGCCACGGCCGAGGTCGTCCGGCTGTGCGGCGCGCTGCCCCTCGCGCTGCGCCTCGCCGCCGCCCGCCTCGCGCACCGGCCGTCGTGGACCGTCGCCGACCTCGCCGAACGGCTGCGGCAGGCCAACCCGGCCCCGATCGACCTCGCCGTCGACGGGCGCTCCACCCACGCGGCGTTCGACCTGTCGTACCGGCAGCTGGACGAGCCCGCCCAGCGGCTGTTCCGCCTGGCCGGGCTGCACCCCACCGGCGAGTTCAACGTCCGCGTCGCCGCCGCCCTGTCCGGCCTGCCGATCCGCGACGCCGACGAGCTGCTGAGCCGGCTCGTCGACGCGCACCTGCTCATCGAGCCCGTCGCCGGCCGGTTCCGGCTGCACGACCTGCTGCGCGAGTACGCCGCCGGCCTCGCCGCCGCCGACCCCGAACGCGAACCGGCCACGACCCGGATGCTGGACTTCTACCTGCAGGCCACCGCCGCCGCGACCCGCCCGTCGGAGCAGGGCCGCCACCGCGGCCAGATCGACGACGCCGAACCCGGCCCGTCCGTGCCCCGCTTCGCCGACCACACCGCCGCGTGGCGGTGGCTCGAGCTGGAGCAGGGCAACGTCGTCGGCGCCGTGCACCTCGCCGACCGCAACGGCCTGCACCGGTACACGAGCCTGATCACCCGGGCGCTGTGGCTGTACCTGTTCCGCAACTCGCTCAACGAGCTGTCCATCGACCTGCACGAGCGGGCGCTGGCCGCCGCCGAGGCCCTCGCCGACGACGACCTGGTCGCCATGGCCCGCAACTACCTGGCGTCGGCGTTCGTGCGGGCCGGGCGCTGCGACCTCGCCGCCGAACAGCTCAACAAGATCATCGACCATCCGGCGTGGCGGTACCGGGCCAGCAACAACCTCGCCGCCGTCTATGTGTTCTCCGGTCGCTTCGCCGAGGCCCTCGCCCTGCTCGAGGAGTCGATGGCGGCGCGGCGAGGCGACGACACCGGCCTGTCGGAACAGTGGGTGTGCCTGGCCACTGCGCTGCGTCACGTCGGGCGGACCGACGAGTCGCTCAACGTCGCCCGTCGCGTCCTGGCCGTCGGCCGCGCCGCCGGCGGCACCCAGCTGGCCGCGTCCGGGACCCTCGAGCTGGCGTTCATGCGCCAGAAGCTCGGCCAGCACCGCCTCGCCGCGCTGCTGCTGCGCTCGCTGCTCGACCGCGCCATCCCGCAGGTCGGCCCGGCCGCCGTGTGCGAGGCCCGCAGCCTGCTCGGCCTGAGCCTGCAGGCCCTCGGCCGCCCAGCCGACGGCCTGGCGCTGCTGGAGGCCGCCCGGCGCCAGGCCGAGCACCTCGACCCGTCCACCGTGTGCATCATCGACAACAACCTCGGCGTCGGCCTGCACGCCGTCGGCCGCCTCGAGGAGGCCAAGCACGTGCACGCCCGCGCTCTGGAGCGGGCGATGCGCATCGGCTACACCGTCGAGCAGGCCCGCGCCTACGAGGGCCTCGGCCGGTGCAGCACCGAGCCGCGCCTGGCCCGCCAGCGCCTGCAGGCCGCCCTCGACCTGTACGACGCGATGGGCGCCACACAACGCGAGCAGGTCGCGGCGCGCCTGCGGGCCATCGACGAGCCCGGCGGCAAGTAGGCTCTCACGCCGTGACGCCAACCGACGACGACCCCGACGCCTGCGTGGCCGCCGGCGACAGCCGCCTGCGCCGCGGCGGCCGGCTGAAGTTCTTCTACGGCCCGATGGACTGCGGCAAATCCACCCTCGCGCTGCAGATGGACTACAACCACGCCCGGCAGGGCCGCCACGGCCTGGTCCTGACCACCATCGACCGGGCCGGCCCGGGCCGGCTCAGCACCCGCATCGGCCTGGGCAAGGACGCCGTCGACGTCGCCGGCCTCGACCTGCGCGCCCTGGTCCGCGACCGCTGGGCCCGCGGCATCCGCGTCGACTACCTCATCTGCGACGAGGCCAGCTTCTACACCGTCGAGCAGATCGAGCAGCTGGCCGACCTCGTCGACAACTCCGACGTCGACGTGTACGCCTTCGGCCTGGCCACCGACTTCCGCACCGCCCTGTTCCCCGCCGCGCAACGCCTCTTCGAGCTCGCCGACGAGGTCACCAAGGTCCAGGTCGAGGTGCTGTGCTGGTGCGGCCGCTCCGGCCTGCTCAACGCCCGCATCGTCAACGGCGTCATCGCCCGCGAGGGCGACCAGGTCGTCATCGGCGACACCGCCGCCGACGACGGCGGCGAGGCCCCGCCCGCCGACGTGCACTACCAGGTCCTGTGCCGCCGCCACCACCGCGTCGGCAACCTCGGCCCCGCCGCCCGCACGGGGGGCCAGCTCCGCCTGGTCTGAATTTCGGATGCCGTGTGCCGGTGCCGCCGCTACGCTGCGGCACCTGTGAGCCTGATGGACCGCCTGCGGGAGCTGCGCATCGACGGCCGCCCGCTGCGGCGCCGCGACTTCCGCCTGCTCACCGCCAGCGGCGTCATCACCATGTTCGGCAGCTTCATCACGATCGTGGCCGTACCGTTCCAGCTCAAACAGCTGACCGGCTCCTACGTCGCCGTCGGCGCGGTCGGCGTCGCCGAGCTCGTCCCCATGGTGGTCTTCGGCCTGTGGGGCGGCGCGATCGCCGACGCCGCGGACCGCCGGCGGGTCATCCTGTGGTGCGAGGCCGCCATGGCCACCTGCACCGCCGGCCTGCTCGTCAACGCCCTGCTCCCGCATCCGGCGATCTGGCCGCTGTACCTCGTCGCCGCCGCCGTCGCCGCGCTGGACGGCCTGCAGCGCCCGTCCTTGGACGCGCTCATCCCGCGGCTGGTCCCCCGCGAGGAGATGACCGCCGCCAACGCGTTGCAGGGCCTGCGGTACCAGATCGGCGCGATCGCCGGCCCCGCGGTCGGCGGCGCCCTCGTGGTCGCCGCGGGCGTCCCGGCCGCCTACGCCATCGACGCCCTCACCTTCCTCGCGTCCATCGCCCTGCTCTTCGCGCTGCGCCCGGTCCCCCCGTCGGAGCACGCCGAACGCCCGAGCCTGGCCGGCATCGCCCGCGGCGCCCGGTACGCCTGGTCCCGCCCCGAACTGCTCGGCACCTACTTCGTCGACCTGGCCGCGATGTTCCTCGCCATGCCGATGGCCCTGTTCCCGTTCGTCGCCGACGAGCTGCACGCCCGCTGGGCCCTGGGCCTGCTCTACGGTGCCCTGCCAGCGGGTGCGATGCTCGTCTCCCTCACCAGCGGCTGGGCCTCCCGGGTCCACCACCACGGCCGCGCCGTCCTCATCGCCGCCGGCGTGTGGGGCCTGGCCATCGCCGCCTTCGGCGCCGCCCCCGACATCTACACCGCCCTGGCCCTGCTCGTCGTGGCCGGCGCCGCCGACATGGTCAGCGGCCTGTTCCGCTCCACGATCTGGAACCAGACCATCCCCGACCACCTGCGCGGCCGCCTCGCCGGGATCGAGCTGCTCTCCTACTCGATCGGCCCGACCGCCGGCCAGCTCCGCTCCGGCGTCATGGCCGGCCTGACGGGCCTGCGCCCGGCGATCGTCTCGGGCGGCCTGCTGTGCGTGGCCGCGGTCGCCGCCTGCACCGCCCTGATGCCCGGCTTCACCGCCTACGACGAGCGCACGTCCGACCCCGCCACAGTTGGCCTCGACGCCAGCCGGAACTGACAGGCGGAGTGCTTCCGCGTACCACTCGCCAGTGGTGTGGTGCCATGCAACCGCGCCTTTGACGCAGGCGTCGAGTGCCTCGTCATGGCGCCCGACCGCCGCTGAGGCTCATCGGCCGGGAAATGCACGAAGAGGTGTTCGTCGCGCGGATCGCTGCCGCCGCGCCAACCGAGCTGCAGCGGGATCGTCGTGTTTGAGGGTTTTGGCTCGTCATAAGGCCAGATCTGCCGGGAAGGCTCAACCGTCGGTTCAGCGATAGCGTCGAAGGTATGGATATCGGCATCAAAGGCGCCGTTCGCAGTGTTGACGCTGCCGCCGTGCTCGGGTTGTTGCCGGCTCGGCCGCGGCTGCTGGCGCTGGGTGAGCCGACCCACGGCGAGGACGTGCTGCTCGAGCTGCGCAACGAGCTCTTCCGGCAGCTCGTCGAGCACGGCTACCGGACGATCGCGGTCGAAAGCGACTGCGTGGCGGGCCTGGTCGTGGACGACTACGTCGCCGCGGGCGTGGGGACGCTCGACGACGTCATGGAGCGCGGCTTCAGCCACGGGTTCGGCCGATCGCCGGCCAACCGCGAGCTCGTGCGCTGGATGCGCGCGTACAACGACGGCCGGCCCGGCGCGGAGCGGCTGCGGTTCGCCGGGTTCGACGGGCCGCTGGAGATGACCGGCGCGGCCAGCCCCCGGCAGGCACTCACCGCGCTGGACGACTACCTCGGCGCCGATCGGGCGGCGGCGCTCGACCGGCTGATCGGCGACGACGAGCGGTGGACCGAGCCCGCCGCGATGATGGACCCGGCGCGGTCCGTGGGGCGGACGGCCGAGGCGGACGAGCTGCGGCTGCTCGCCGACGAGCTGGTGGCGCTGCTCGACGTGCAGGCGTCCGAGCGGGTGCGGATGTTCGGGCGCACCGCCGTCGGGTTGCTGCGGTACCACCACTGGATGGCCGACGAGTCGCCGGACCGCATCGCGGAGCTCGTCAAGACGCGGGCCGCGATGATGACCGGCAACCTCCTTGCCGTCGCCGAGCGCGGGCCGGCGCTGGTCTACGCCCACAACGGCCACCTCCAGCGCAGCAGCGACACGAGCGCCGGGGCGACCGTCGGCGCGCAGCTGGGCGACGGGTACGCCTTCCTGCCCACGGCCATCGGCACCATCCGCCACCGCGGCGTGGACACCCCGCCCCCGGACACCATCGAGGGGCTGCTGTATGCGCTCCCGGAAGACCGGTACGTGGTCGACGCCCGCCCACTCGGCGACGTGACGCTAGCGCCGCGCGTGTCGCCGTGGTTCGGCTACGCGCCGCTCGACCCGGCCCGCATCAACGACTGCGACGGGATCGTGTTCGTCAAGGACGCCCCGGCCGGGCCGACATGGTGGCCGTGACGCAGCACGGCGGCAGCACCAGCGCCGCAGCGGCCGCCCAACGCACGGACCCACCCAGCGCGGCAGGACCAGCTCGGCGACGACCGCGCGGGTGGTCGCTTGCCGGCGTCCGCCGGGTGCCGAACTTGCGCAGGCCGAGCGCGGCGGCTGGCCAACGCGTGGACCCCGGTCAGCGCGCAGGCAGGATCAGCTCGGCGACGACCGCGCGGTGGTCGCTGCCCGGCGTGCGGCGGGTGCCGAACTCGCGCACGCCGACCCGCCGGTCCGCCAGGACGTGGTCCAGGGTCACCGGCGGTGTCCAGAACGGCAGCGTCTCGGTCTTGTACGGCCACGTCGCCGACAGCCCCCGCCCCCGCGCCGCGGCGGCGTCCCGGTAACCCGCCCGCACCAGACGCCGCAGCGGCGCGTGGTCGAGCGTGGCGTTGAAGTCGCCGAGCAGGATGCGCGGCGGTCCCGACGGGTCCGGGAGGTGCTGCTCGGCCAGGTTCGCCGACCACACCCCGGTCCGCAGCGGGTGCGGCGGATACGGGTGCACAGACTCGATCAGGACCGCCCCGGCACCGGGCACGTGCACCGTCGCCGAGGTCTGGGCCAGGTGCATCGGCTCGAGGATCCGGATGGTGGGCGCGCCGATCGGGTGACGGCTGAACAGGGCGGAACCGCGTCCGCCCGGCTGTGGGGCGACCACCCGGTGCGGCAGGAGCGCATCGATGCCGGCCTCGTCGAGCGCGGCCAGGCCCTCGGCGGTCAGCTCCTGCAACGCCAGGACGTCGATGTCGTCGACCTTCACCTGCTCGGTCAGCGACGACGTGGCCCCGGTCCCGTACAGGAGGTTGGCGCTCATCACCCGCAGGCGCACCCCGTCCGCGGGCGCCCGGGCCGGGATCAGGCGGGGAACCACCAGCGCCGCCAGGAGCAGCCCGCAGGCCAGGCACGCCAGGGCCGGGGCGACGGCGCCGAGCGTGAGAGCGATCGCGCCGACGGCCAGGGCGCCGGCGGCGGCATACGGCGTGTAGGACACCAGCTGCACCAGCGGCGTCCCGCGCTCGGCGCCGAGAACGCGCACGGCCGTGAACGCGAGCGCCAGTGCGGCGATCACCCAGAATGTCGCGGTCACGCGGCCGCCTCGGGGTCGGCGGCGAGGCAGAACGGGTGGCCGGCCGGGTCGAGGAACACCGTCCAGCGGCCGTCGCCGGGCTGGGTGGCCGCACGGGTGGCGCCGAGGGCGAGGAGGCGCTCGGCGGCCCCCGACGGGTCGGGGGCATACAGGTCCAGGTGGAACTGCTGCGGGGCGGCCGGGTCGGGCCAGCGTGGCGGGCGGTAGTCGGGCACCCGCTGGAAGCACAGGTTGATCCCGCCCGGCTGGACCGGGGCCAGCGCGACCTGGTCCGAGCTGTCGTGCTCCCGGATCGCGCCGGTCACCGCCTGGTAGAAGTCCGCAAGCCCCCGTGGGTCGGCGCAGTCGAGGGTGACCGAGCCGACGCGTGCTACCGCCGTCATGGGCAGACCGTACCCAGGGGGTCTGACAATTTGCCGCCCCGCAGCCAATTTGCGTCCCGCAGCGGGCAACTGGCTCAAGACTGGGCGAGCTTGCGTTCCAGCGGGGCGCGGAACCGCGGGGTGACCCGCGCGTCGCCGAGCCAGCCCGCAAGCTCCTGCGCGGCGGCGGAGACGGCGCGGCGAGTGGCCGCAGGGACGTCCTCCACCAGCTCGAACGCGACCTCGCCCGTCTGGCGTTGGGCCCAGCCGCCGATGATGCGCCCGTCGGCCCAGACGGTCGGGCCGGCGTTTCCGGTGCGGTCGAAGAGGGTTGGGGCGTGGCTGCCGAGGTACCACATCCGGCTTTGAAATCCCATCACCGTCGGGTCGAGGCTGGGCAGCAGGGCGACCCACGGGCCGGGCGACGGGACCGGGGCGGTGTCGTCGGGCAGGACGTAGCCCGTCTCGCCGCCGTCCAGGGTCACCTCGACCGCCTCCAGGGCGCGCAGCGCGGCGCGGGCGTGGGTCATCGTCCAGCCGGTCCACCACTTGAGGTCGGCGGCGGTGGCGGGGCCGAACCGGGCGAGCCACGCGCGGGCGAGCTCGGTGCGGGCGTGTGCGGGGTCGAGGTCGGGCATGGGTTCGGGGAGCCAGTCGGCGGCGCACGACCAGGCGTACTGGCTGCTGATCCAGGTGCCGAGCGGGCGTCCGCGCACGATGCGGCCGTCGGCGGCGAGCAGGAACAGCAGGCGGCTGGTGACGTACTGGTTGCCCTGCGGGAAGACGAGCAGGGTGCGCAGGCGCGGCTCGTCGGCGGCGAGCTGGGCGGCGGTGGCGGTGCCGCGGCGGCGCAGTGCTTCGTAGGTGGACTCCTCGACGTCGGACAGCCAGGCGGCGTCCTGGCCGCTGCCGGCCTCGGCCAGGTGGCGCAGCAGCAGCTTGCGCTGGTCGGCGGCGATGGCCCGGGTGGCGGCGGCCTGCACGGTCGCGGCGAAGCCGGTCGGTACGACGAACATGGTGCGGCGCATGCCGAGCATCCGCAGCAGGGTCCGCCGCTCGTACAGCGCGTCCTCGAGCGTCTCGACCAGCGGCGTGTGCAGCCGGGCGGAGACGGACAGGTGCACGGTCGCGGGGTCGGTGGCGTGCAGGGCGACGAGGTCGGCGGCGACGTCCTCGGGGCGCTTGCCGGGCGGGACGGGGCCGGCCAGGCCGTGGCGCCAGGCGAGGCGGGCGCGGCGCTGCTCGGTGTCGATGTGCAGGGTCACGGTTACCAGTATCGCCGCCGTACCGGGCGGTAACCTGTGGGGCATGACGCGTTTCGTGCAGACCGGCCCGTCGTTGCGTGATCCGTACACGGCCGACCCCCAGCTGCGCGGCTGGCTCGACCGGCTGCTCGGCGAGGACGGGCACGCGGCCGCCAAGCAGCGCCTCGCCGACCTGTCCGCCGAGGTCGTCGGGCCGCTGCGGGCGGCGCACCACGACGCCGAGACGCACCCACCGACGCTGACCCGCTTCGACGCGTGGGGGCGGCGCGTCGAGCGGGTCGACACGTCGGCCGGCTGGCAGGCGCAGCGGGCCGCGGCGGCCCGGCACGCCGTCGTCGCGCTGCCGTACCTGCCGGACGCGCACGCGACGTGGGGGCCGGGGGCGCGGGTCGTGCAGCATGCGCTGCTGCACCTGTGGGGTCCGGAGTCGGCGACGTTCTCCTGCCCGGTCGCGATGGCCGACGGCGCCGCGGCGCTGCTCACCCAGACCGGTGCGCAGCCGCAGTGGCTTGCCCGTCTGGTGTCCACCGCCCCGGCGGTCGCGGTCACGTCCGGGCAGTGGATGACCGAGTCGCAGGGCGGCTCCGACATCGCCCGTTCCACCACGGCCGCCCGGCCCGACGCGGGCGGGTGGCGGTTGACCGGCGACAAGTGGTTCTGCTCCGCGATCGACTCGGCGATGGCCGTCGCGCTGGCCCGCCCCGAGGGCGCCGGTCCCGGCAGTCGCAACCTGGTTCCTTATCTGGTACCTCGTTACGCCGCCGACGGCGCATCGCCCGCGGCCGGGCTGCAGGTGCTGCGGCTCAAGGACAAGCTCGGCACGCGTTCGGTGCCGACGGGCGAGGTCCGCCTGGACGGCGTCGAGGCGTTCCCACTCGCCGACCCGGCCGCGCCCGGCCTGGCCACGATGATGACCCTGGTCGTGGTGACCCGGCTGCACAACGCCGCCGCGGCCGCGGGCGGGATGCGCCGCGGCCTGGAGTACGCGCTGGGCTACGCCGCCGAGCGCACGATCGCCGGCGGGGTCCTGGCCGACAACCCGCTGCACCGCGCCACCCTCGGCGGCCTGGCCGTCGACGCGGCCGGCGCGTTCGCCCTCGCCATGCACGGCTTCGCGCTGCTGGGCCGGGCCGAGCACGGCGACGCCGAAGCGGCCGCCGAGCTGCGTCTCGCCGCGCCCCTGGCGAAGCTGACGACCGGCCGGCTCGCGGTGGCGTCGGCGAGCGAGTACCTGGAGTGCTTCGGCGGCGCCGGCTACGTCGAGGACACCGGCATCCCGCGGCTGCTGCGCGATGCGCAGGTGCTGCCGATCTGGGAGGGCACCACCAACGTCCTCTCCGTCGACGTGCTGCGCGCCCTGTCCGGCGGCGACGGCATCGCGCCGCTGCTGCACCGGCTCACCGCCGCCGCGGACGCCGGCACGCACCGCCGGCCCGGCGTCGCCGAGGCCCTGAGCGCGGCGGCGGCCCGGCTGGCCGCCGACGCGGCGACCGCGGCCGCGGACCCGCGCAGCCCGCGCGTCGTGGCCGGCGCCCGGGAGCTGGCGCTGCGGCTGGGGCACGCGCTGACGGCGGCGCTGCTGCTCGAACATGCGGCGTGGGCGGCCGAGCGCGGCGACGAGCGCCCGGCACTGCTGGCGTCGTTGTGGATTCTGCGCCGGCTCGGGCAGGCCGACGTGTCCGCCGAGCTGCACGAGCACTTCAACCAGCTCATCTAGGTGTGGTACGCCTGGATCGCGCCGCAGCCAGGGTGTAGGCCGGGTCGCGGTCCAGGTTGTGCCGGTCCCGGTCGTAGCGGCGGGTGGTGCGCGGGTCGGCGTGCCCCATCGCGTCCTGGACGTCTTCGAGGGGGACGCCCTCGTCGCGGGCGGTCGTGGCGAACGCGTGGCGCAGCGAGTGCGGCGACAGCCGCTCCCAGGCCGGCACCCCCGCGTCCCGGGCGAGCCGGCGCACCAGCCGGAACACGGCGTGCCGGTCGACCCGCCCGCCGGTCGCGGTCGCGAACAGCGGCCCGGGCGCGTCGCCGCGGGCCGGCAGGTAGTCCTCCAGGGCCCGGATCACGCCCGGGGTCAGCGCCCGCCGGCGCGCCTTGCCGCCCTTGCCGACGAACCGGACGGTGCGGTGGCCGCGCTCGGCGCCGAGATCCTCCAGATCGAGGGCGACGACCTCGCCGACGCGCAGCCCCAGGTCGGCCAGCAGCGCCAGGACAACCCGGTCCCGGGCGGCGGTCGGCCCGTCGAGGCGCTCCGCGGCGGCGAGCATCGCGTCGACCTCGCCGGCGCTGAGCCCGACGGTCGCCGAAACGTCCCGGGCCACGCGGGGCCGGTCGGCGCCGCCGACCGGGTTGGCGGCGACCGCCTCCAGCCGCAGCAGGAACACGTACCAGCTCGACAGCGCCGAGAGCTTCCGGGCGACGCTGGCCGGTGCGAGGACCCGCCCGGTGCGCCCGTCCACGGTGGACTCCAGCTCCCGGGCGTAGGCGTTGACGTGCAGGAACGACGCACGCAGCGGGTCGAGGTCGCGGCCGGCGCACCAGGCCACGTACTGCTGCACGTCGCGGCGGTACGCGGCCCGGGTATGCACCGACAGCCGCCGGTTGGCCAGCCACGCGTCGGTGAACTCGCCGAACTGCTCGACGGTCGCGGGCAGGCCGGCCGGCGGGATGCGCGAGGGCGTCGTCATCTACGGGTTGACCGACCACACCGTGGTGCGCTTCACCGGCGTGTCCTCGAGCGTCTGCGGCACGGGCACGTCGTACTCGGCCAGCAGCGTCAGGTGGTCCTTCGGCAGGTAGGCGCGGCCGGGGTCGCCGACGAGGACGGTCGCGCCCCGCGCCGCGGCCCGGCGCAGGTAGTCGAGCATCCGGCGGGTCATCTCGCGGCTGTAGAACACATCACCGGCCAGGACGACGTCGGCGTCGGGCTCGGTCTCGAGGATGTCGGCCAGCCGCGCGGTCACCTCGACGTCGTTGGCCCGCGCGTTGATGCCGATCGCGGTCACCGCGAGGGCGTCGATCTCCACGGCGGTGACGCGGGCCGCGCCGGCCTTCATCGCCGCGATCGCCACCAGCCCGGACCCGGCGGCCAGGTCGAGCACGTCACGCCCGGCGAGCAGGTCGGGCCGGTCGAGCACGTAGCGCGCCAGGGCCTGCCCGCCGGCCCACGCGAACGCCCAGAACGGCGGCGGCATCTGCCCGCCCTGATCGGTTTCGGTCCGTTCCCACAGCTCGATGGCCTCGTCGGCCAGGTGCAGCAGTACCTCGGGCGTGAGCGGCACCGGCGCGAGGCGCGTGTTCGCCAGGACGAATTGCGTGGTCATCGCGACGGACGGTACCAAGCCCGCCTGTCACTCGTGCGTGCGACGCCCCGGGCGGGCCGCCGCGGGTACCGTCACGCCATGGGGGGCGATGCCGTATTCGCCTGGATCGTTCTCGGCCTTGCAGTGGCCGTGCTGGTCCTGCTCGCCCTGTATGTCGACTCGTGGCGGGACAAGGACGACGCCTGAGTTATCCACAGGCCGCGACCGCCTCTTCCGGCCGTGCGCGGCGCCGTGATGTGGTGGTTGGCATGGCGCCACCACCGACACCGGAGACGATCGCCGCGGGGATCGCGGCGCTGCGCGACGACGCCACGGCCTGGCTGGTCGCGGCGGCCGACCTCGCCGAGGCGGCCGCGGCACCGCCACCCCTCGACGGCGGCGAGTTCGGCCTCGTCGGCGACGCCGCCGGCCTGGCCCGCGTCCACGCCGGCCTGCGCCGCGCGGCCGCCGACCGGCTCGGCGAGGGCGCCCGTGCCGGCACCGCGACGGCCGCCGCCCTGAACCGCGCCGCGGACGGCTACGAGCGGGACGAGCGCGCCGCAGTGCATCGCCTGCGCGGGATCTGGTGAGCCGTGGCGCCGAACGATTTCGGTCAGCTGCTGCGGGACGCCGCGCAGCGCCTCGGCGTCGCGGCCGGCCGGGCGGAGCTGGTCGTCGCCGGCTGCCGCCGGTGGCCACGGCTCGCCGGTGACGTGGAGCGGGCCGCCGCCGATGCCGCCGAGCTGCTGCGGGGGCTGCTCGAGCGGCCCGGCGACCCGGTGGCGCTCTGGCGGGCCGGCGATCGGTGGCGGGTCGCGGTCGCGGCACCCACCGGCGATCGGGCGGCGACATTCACCGCCGACTTCGTCCACGCCGACGACCACTGGCGCGGCCCGGCCGCCGAGGCCTACCGCGCGACCCTGCCGCCGCAGCACGAGGCGCTGCGCGAGACCCACGAGATCGCCGGGGCCGCAGCCGGCTCGCTGCACGAGTCGGCGACGGCCCTGGTCGCGTTCTGGGCGGCGGTCGGCACCGCCCTGGCCGGCCTGTCGGCCCAGCTGGCCGCGGCCGTCGCGGCGACCGCGACGCCGTTGACGGCCCCGGCGGGCGCGGCGATGGCGGTGGCCGCACTGTCGGAGGCGATCGCGGTCGTCGACGGCCTGACCCGGGCCCTGTCGGCGGCCCTGGAGCACGCCCGCCACACCCAGCAGGCCCTGCTCGACCGGTTGTCCGATCCCGCGGTGTTCCCGGGCGGCCGCTGGCCCGTCTCGGCCGCCAGCACCCTGTCCGACGCGAGCCTCTCCGACGGCGACGCCTCCGACTGGTCCCTGGCCCGATGACCGCCGCGCTTGACCTTGACCCTGGGTGAGACCGCAGGCTGACGTCGTTGGCTCATGGGGGGCCACCGCGAGTGGAGGGAGCGATCGTGCTCGAGATTCGGTTGCGCGACGTGCCGGAGCAGCACGTCGTGACGGAGGTGCGCACAGTCGACCAGGCCGAGCTGCTGGCCTGGCTCCCGGGCGCGATGGCCCGGGTGGCCGAGCGCGCGCGGGAGTCCGGCGGCCTGCTCGGCACGGCGGACTGGCCGTTCCTGGAGCGCTCCGACCGGCCCGACGAGCCGGTGTTCGTGGCGATCTACGAGGGCAACCCCAACGAGGCGCCGACGCCGGTCGAGGTCTGCGCGACGGTGCCGGCCGGCGGCGACCGGACCATCCCGGCCCACCGCGAGGCCTTCGCCCGCGTGACGAAGGGCCTGGTCGTCAGCGGGCAGCTCGGCGGGGTCTACGAGGCGGTGGAGAAGTGGGTCACCGCCAACGGGATGAGCGTCGCCCGCGCGCCCCGGGAGACGTATTGGACCGACTTCCCGGCCGCCGCGGATGACGACGAGGTCTTCGACGTCGCGTTCCCGGTGTCCTGACGCCGGACGGCCTGGGCGTCGTGCGCAGCGTCGTCGTCGCCGTGATGCTGGTGCTCCTCGCCGGCTGCACCGCCGTGCCTGATGATGGCTCGCCGAGCCGGTCCCCGCGGCCGGCGGGCAGCTCGCCGGCCGCGCTGGGAGCCTCGCCGGCGAGCGCGGAGAAGGTGCGTGGATGCGCGGACTCGGCGACGATGGACCTGCCGGGCGGCGGGCCGAACAGCGCGGCGGCCGGGCCGGCGCGGTTCACTGCGCTCGACATCCGCTTCGGCCGGCCGGACCGGGCCGCGGCGCCGGACGGCACCGGCTGGATCTCGCTGAAGATCGCGCTGTTCGTCCGGGCCGGCTCGCGGGTCACGGTCACCATCCCGGCGCAGCACCGCGCGACCGCCCGGCTGCTGTACCTGGCGGGCGCGGACGCGGCGACCACGTTCGAGAGCTGCCCCGCGAGCACGGGCCCCGTCGAGACGGCGTTCCCGGGCGGGTTCGCGATCACCGGGCCGGTGTGCCTGCCCGTCGACGTCGGCTGGGACGGGCAGACCGCCCGGCTCACCCTCGCGCTGCTCAGGGGCGGCTGCTGAGCGAAGGGCTAGCCGCGGTAGCGGCGGACCTCGTTGCGGTATTCGCCGCCGACCGGGCCCGCCGACTGGCAGCCGAAGGCGCCGTCCGTCGCGGTGCCGCACAGGCGGGTGCTCGGGGCGCTGGTCCACAGGCGGCGGCCGGTGGCGGTGTCGAAGGCCGTCATGACGTACGCGACGCGGACCTTCGGGGACTCGCCCGGGATCGGGTCGAGGCGGTCCAGCGTCATGTACAGGGTGGTGCCGGACAGCGCGAACTCCTGGTTGGCCGTCCCCGCCGGGTTGGCGTTGTGCTTGTCGAGCGGGGTCGACCACAGGAACTTGCCGGTGGTCAGGTCGGTGCCGGTGAGCGGGCCGGTGCCGTGGCCGGTGCGGGTGACCACGACCGGTCCGGCGGCGGCGATCGGGTAGTCGCCCGCCGCGCCGGTCCACGCCGGCTGGCCCGTGTCGAGGGGCGCGACCTGCGGGTGCTCGTCGGGGTCGAGGGTGAGCAGGCGGTCGCCGGAGACGGTGAGGTACCCGGGCGTCGTGCACGACGGTGTGTCGCCGGTGCGGGAGAGGCGCCACTGGCCGATCCGGCGCTGCCACGCCTCGGCCCCGGTGCGGGCGTCGTAGGCCTGCAGGAAGACCGGGCAGTTGCGCTCGCCGGGGTCGTGCGCGAGGACGATGCCGGGCGCGGCGAGCTGGACGCCGCGGGGGTCCTGGGTGTCGCGGGCGGCGATCACGGCGCCGGTGGCGGGGGCGAGGAACGTGATCCGGCTGTGGGCGGACTCGGTGGTGACAACGGGCAGAGACGCGGGGGTGGTGCCCTGCAGGGCGGTGACGCCGCGGGCGACCTCGGCGGAGCCGTGGCCGGGCAGCGTCCGGGTCCAGCGGGGGCGGCCGGTGGCGGGGTCGACGGCGGTGACGGTGTTGCCGGCGGTGGTGGCCTCGATGGTGTACGCCGAGTCGGCCGTCACCGCCGCCAAGGCCCCGGGCGCGCTCGCCCGGTCGGCGCCGGTGGCGAGGTCGAGCACGCGCACGGAGTCGCCCTTGGCGTTGAGGACGATGCCGGCCCGGGCGATCGTCACGCCGGCGGGGGCCGCGCCGGTCGAGTGGCGCCAGCGTATGGCGCCGCTGGCGGCATCGAGGACCGCGACGCCGTGCTCGGCGCGCACGACGACGGCGTCGCCGGCGAGGGCGGCCTCGAGCGGGGCGCCTACGTCGTCGGGCAGCGGGGTTGCCCACAGCGGGGCCTTGCGTTCGCCCTCGTCGGGCGGGGCCGGGTCGCCCTTCGACAGGGTGCAGCCGGCGGCGAGCAGCGCAACGGCGAGGATCGCCGCAGCCGGGCGCGAACGGGCGGCGGTCACGCGGAGTCCCACGGCTTGCCGTCGACGGGCTCGGGGCGCCAGCCGCGGGTGTAGTCGACGAAGTCGGCGACGTCGGGGGCCGCGGTCGCGGCGAACTGGTTGGAGTCGATGATGGGGATGGCGTCGACGGCGCGGGCGACCTCGATCGTGTCGCCGTACACGTCGGCCTTCCAACTCGCGGCGGTCATGACGCCCTTCCAGAAGCCGGCGACGCCGTCGGTGAGGGCGGAGGCCAGGGCTGCCGGGTCGCCGGCGATGCCGTTCCACAGGTCGCTGAACGTGACCGAGATCGCGTCGGCGTACTCGTTCGCGGTCTCGTGCATGCCCTTGAGGTTGGCCACGACCGCGGTGGCGCACGCGGAGCGCAGGTCGTTGAGGCGGTCGGCGACCTCGGCGGCGCGCTGGGCGTGCTGGGTCGCCTTCTCGGCGAGGGTGCGCAGGTGGGCGTCGACGCGTTCCCACAGGTAGCCGAAGTGCTGCGCGCCCTGGCCGGCCCAGGCGTCCTGGAGCAGGTCGTACTTCTGCCGGGACTGCGCGGCCATGTTGTCGGCGTAGACGCGGGCGAGCACGTGGATCTGGTCGGCGCGCGCCGACAGCACGTCGGGGCGGATCCGCAGGGCCGCGGCGAGCAGCTTCGACGGGACGAGCGCCTCGGGCACGCCGGTGAAGAACGTCCGGGTCGCCCAGTCGGCGGCCGCGATGTCGCGCTGGAAGCCGCCGACGGTGTCGACGAGTACGTCAGACATGGCCGCCGCGCCTCAAAGGGCCGGTCGGACGTCGACGGAGGTGCTCGGCCCGTGGTACGGCTCGCCGGGCAGGAACCCGGGGATCTGCATGTTGATCGTGGTGGCGGCGACGACGTCGGTGTGCGAGTAGTTGGCGACGGCCTGGAACAGGGCCATGCCGACGCTCTGCAGCAGCAGCGCCAGGTCGGCGGCCTCGCGCCGGCGGGCGTCGAGGCCGTGCTCCCAGCCGGCGTGCAGGTCGTCCGCCCACGGTGCGTCGCCGCCGAAGTGCTCGACCGCGACGCGGCAGTTGTCGTCGACGAACCGGCGGATCTCCCGCGCGGTGACCGCGTCGCCGAGCCGCTCGGCGGCGAAGTGCTTGATGATCTCCAGGTCAGCCTTCACGGCCGGTCCCCCCGTTCGTCCGGTGCCGATGCGTCGCCGAAGAGGCGGCGCAGGTGCCGTGCCTGGGTGCCGTTGGCGTCGGCCAGCGACTGGCGGTACAACCGCAGAATCTCCGAACCGAGGGACTCCTCGGTGTAGTGCCCGAACGTGCCGCGGGCGAGGCTGACGCCGGTCAGGGTCAGGTCGCCGCGGACGGTGACGGCGACGCGGCCGTCGCGGGAGGTGGACCATCAGCGCCGCCGGGGAGCTGCGCGGCGTCGACATCGCGTCCGGCGCGTTCCGCCGCACCGGCGAGGCCGCGCTCGCCGACAGCGTCGCCGACACCATCCGCGCCGCCTGCGACCTCGTCCGCCGCGCCGGCGCCGCCGCGCTCGGGCGAGCCTGAGGCGGACGCAATGTCCGACCGGATGGCCGAGGCCTGGCGGATCATCGAGGCCGCGGAGGGCCGCGTCTACGAGGAGCTGCGCCTCGCCCGCCGCGCGATCGCCGCGGAGGAGCTCGAGTCCCGACGCGCACGAGCCCGTCGGGCGAGGCGACGCTGGTCTCGATGCCGCCGATGCGGTCGCGGGCCTCGGCGCGCCCGGTGTCCGGGGTCACGCCGGCCGCCCGGATCGCGTGTGCGAGGTCCTCGACCATATTCATGACCGCGAGTATATGGACGAATGCGCTCCGCTGCCGCCCCGTTTGCCCGAAGGCCCGGCCAGCGGCGACAGGACCCCGCGGCGGGAGGGCTCCGGCAGGGGGTTGCTAGGCTCACGTCGGTTCGGTGAGCGTGCTGGAGTCCGACCCATCACGCTCCCGGCTAAACCTCTTCCTCTGCCGCGCCCTCCTGCTCGGCCAGGTCGTCGAGCGCCCGTTCGAGGCGGTCCAAGTGGCGCGACCACAGGCGGCGATAGGGTGCCAGCCACGCGTCGATCTCCGCGAGGGGCCCCGGGTCGAGCTCGTAGAAACGGCGCTGCGCGTCGGTGCGCACGCGGACCAGCCCGGCCTCCCGCAGCACCCGCAGGTGCTTCGAGGTGCCGGGCTGGGTCAGGCCGAGCCGGTCGGTGAGCGCGCCCACGGGCTGCGGGCCGTCCAGCAGCGCATCGAGGATGCGGCGGCGGGTCGGCTCGGCGAGGACGTCGAAGGGCGCTACCACCCTGCCGATCTTATATTCCCACCACGGCATGTAGGGAGTCGGGCAGCGTTCCGGGGTGCAGGATGCCGAGTCGCTGGGTGGCGCGGGTCAGGGCCACGTACAGGTCGTTGGCGCCGCGCGGGGACTCCTCGACCATGCGTTCGGGGTCCACGACGATGACGCCGTCGAACTCCAGGCCCTTCGCCTGCTTGACGGTGAGCACCACGACCCGCGCGGTGAGGTCCGGTTGCTCGCCGAGCGCGGCGTCGGGGGCGGCCTTTCGCACATGGGGTACCAAATCCTCGAAAAGCCCCGACGGCAGCAGCACGCCCAGTCGTCCCTCGCCGGCGGCCTCGGCCTCCCGCTCGACCGCCTCCGTCAGCGCGTCGGCGAGCCTGGCCGGCGCGACGCCGCGGACCCACGGCTCCACACCCGCCTCGCGCACCGACCGCGGCGGCCGGATGTCGGGGTCGATCCCGGCGAGCACGCCCGCCGCCACCGACATGATCTCGGCCGGGGTGCGGTAGTTGACGGTGAGCTCGCGCAGCCGCCAGCGTTCCCCGACGTAGGGGGTGAGGGCCTGCCCCCACGACGACGCGCCGGCCAGGTCGCCGGTCTGCGCGACGTCGCCGACGACGGTCATCGAGCGGCTTGGGCAGCGGCGCATCAGCAGCCGCCACGCCATCGCCGACAGCTCCTGCGCCTCGTCGACGATGACGTGCCCGAACGCCCACTTGCGGTCGGCGGCGGCCCGCTCGGCCGGGGTGAGCGCCTCGCCCTCGTCGTGGCGCTCGGCGAGCCGGTCGGCCTCGAGCAGGTCGGTGACGGACAGCAGCTCCGGATCGTCCTCGTCCTCGACGTCGATGGACCGGGAGCCGAACGCGATCTCCAGGGCGCCCTCGGCGTAGGCGACCTGCTGCCGGCGGCGCCGCTCGGCGATGATCTCCAGCACCGTCTCGTCCTCGCCGAGCAGCTCGGCGGCCTCGTCCAGCAGCGGCACGTCGGCCGGCGTCCAGCCGGACCGCGCCGAGCGCTTGAGCCGCGGGTCGGCACCCGCGGCCGCCAGCCGGGCGTCCGAGGCGAAGAGCCCGGCGACCAGCTGCTGCGGGGTGAGGATCGGCCACAGCCAGTCGAGCGCGCCGAGGACCTCCGCCTCGCCGCGCAGCTCCCGGCGGATCTCGGCCAGGTCGGCCTCCTCCAGCAGCTGCCTCTCGCCGGGTGCGTCGTCGCCGCCGAGCGGGTCGTCAGCGTACGGGTCGATCCCGATCGTGTCGGCCACGAGCAGCGACAACGCGTGGATGATCTCGGTGTCGAAGTCGGGCCGGGCCAGGTTGTGCAGCCGGCCGGAGCGCCGCGCCCGCTCCCGGGCGTCCTTGATCACCTCCGGCTCGAGCATGACGGCGCCGCCGTCGAGCAGGTCCAGGTGCAGCGCGAGGGGCTCCTCGGGCACCCGCTGCCGGTCGCGGACCGCGGCGGCGAGCACGTCGGCCATCCCCGCCTGCCCCTTGATGGCGGCGATGTCGGCGGGCTCCTCACGGTGCGCCGCGACGCCCGGGAACAGGTCGCCCATCGTGCCCAGCAGCACGCCGGTCTCGGCGAGGGAGGGCAGGACCTGCGAGATGTACCGCAGGAAGGTCGCATTGGGCCCGACGATCAGCACGACGCGCGACGAGAGCACCTGGCGGTGGGTGTACAGCAGGTAGGCGGCCCGGTGCAGTGCCACCGCCGTCTTGCCGGTGCCCGGCCCGCCCTGCACGACGAGCACCCCGCCCAGGTCGGCGCGGATCACGTGGTCCTGCTCGGCCTGGATCGTCTCGACGATGTCGCGCATCCGGCCGGTCCGCGACGCGGTCAGCGCGGACAGCAGCGCCGCCTCGCCGGTCACCCCGTCGTGCGCGCCCCGCCCCGTGCCGTGTGCCTCGGTGAGGTCCAGCACCTCGTCGTCGAGCCCCGTGACGGTGCGCCGCTCGGTGCGGATGTGCCGGCGCCGCCGCACCCCGTCGGGCGCCGCCGCCGTCGCCAGGTAGAAGGGACGGCTCGCGGGCGCGCGCCAGTCGATGAGCAGCGGCTCGTAGTCGTTCTCCTCGTCGAAGATCCCGATACGCCCGATATACCGCGTTTCGCCTTGTGTCTTGTACTCGCCTTTTGCGCCGTTTTCGCCTTTTGCGCCGCGCTCGCCGTTTGCGTCGTCTTCGCCGCTCGCCTCGTCTTCGCCGTTCGCGCCGTCTCGGCCTTCTGCGAAGTCGAGGCGGCCGAAGCACAGCCCGTTCTCCACGGCGCTGTACTGCGCGACCCGCTCGCCATACAACGCCGACTCGGAGTCGCGGTGCGACCGGTCCGCCGGCGTGCCGCCGGTCTGCAGCAGCGCCTTCGACAGCTGCGCGGAAGCCTCCTCACGCAGGGCATCCAGGTGCCCATACAACGTGTCGAGGTGCCCCTGCTCCTCGACGATGTCGGCTGTGTCGGATGAGTTTGACAATCCGTCTCCAGTCGGCTAACATTCACAGCAGTCAGACGCCGTAAGGCGTCTTTTTTCTTGCCCGAACGCTCTACGATAGCCTCCGGCGGCCCCCCAGTGCGAATTCACGCCGCAAGCCTCGGCCTGCTCTACGAGGGCCCGTGCTCCGGCGGCGAGATCGGCGCCGCCTACGTCCGCTTCCCGGACGGCCGCCGTGCCGTGCTCGGCGAGGGCAACCCCGCATCCGCTCCGTTGCTGGAGATCGCCCGCTCCGCCGGCATCCCGGCCCCGCACTATCTGCTCGTCTCCAGCCGCTTCATCGTCCAGTCGCTCCTGCCCGGCCGTCCACCGGCGGCGATCACGGCCCGCCTGGTCGACGAGATGTCCGCCGTCAGCCGCCGTTGCGCCGGCCTGTTGCGCAACACCGAGCTCCAGCCGCTGCACTTGTACCTCCAAAGCCCGGGCCCCGGCTTCTGCCTACACGATTCTTTGGCGCAGTATTCCCCGCGATCGGCGGCTCTGCTGTCCTCAATCCGCGCGGTACCGCTACTCGACCTCCCCGGCGACGACCTGGTCCACGTCGACTTCCACCCCGGCAACGTCCTCGTCTCCCCCGACGGCACCATCACCGGCGTCGTCGACTGGGACGGCGCCGGCCGCGGCAACCGCGCCTTCGACCTGGTGACGCTGCTGTTCTACGTACAGCGCCACGCCCCGTCGCTCGCACCGTCACTGATCGCGCAGGCGCTGGAACTGGCCCCGCCACTGGTACTGCAGGCCAGCTGGGCCCACATGAGCCTGCGCCAGGTGGACTGGTCGCTGCGCTTCCACTCGGTCGCGGAGGTGGAGACCTGGCTCGCGGTGGCGGAATCTCCTCCACCGGCCCTGTTCTGACCCGCCGCTGGTTGTCGGCTCGCACCCCGGCGTTGTTTCGGCCCGCGTTCCGGTCTGCTTCTCGGCTTGCTTTGCATCGCTCTTGTTCGGCTCGTGGTATCCGACAGTGATGAGCTGCGTACCCTGCGCTGCGGAGGACCGGCCGGACGTCGAGCGGAGCAGGTACCAACCGTGGGTATCTATGCTGGGTGACATGGCCGCAACGCTCACGCCTGACCTGTCGTTCCTGCTGGACCACACCAGTCACGTGCTGCGCACCCAGATGACGGCGGCGCTCGCCGAGATCGGGCTGACCCCGCGAATGCACTGCGTGCTCGTGCACGCACTGGGCGAGGAGCGCACGCAGATCCAACTCGCGGAGATCGGCGGCATGGACAAGACCACGATGGTCGTCACCGTCGACGCGCTGGAGAAGGCCGGCTACGCGCAGCGACGCCCGTCGAGCACCGACCGCCGCTGCCGGATCATCGCCGTCACTCCCGAGGGTGCCGAGATGGCCGCGCGCAGTCAGGAGATCGCCGACTCGGTGCACGCGGCCGCGCTCGACTCGCTGCCCGACGACGAGCGCGCCGTGCTCGTGCGCGCGCTGACCAGGCTGACCCAGGGCCACCTGGCCAATCCCGTCGAGGCCCAGGGCGTCCGCCGCGCCCGCCAGTAGTCAGCACCTGATCCAGAAATGTCGAGGTGGCCGCGCGGCGAGCGCGACCGCGAGGTCCCACCTGGCCGCGCGGCGAGCGCGACCGCAAGGTCCCACCCAGCACCCCCGGCCGTCAGCCTGGCCTTGAACCCGTACCGGCCTCCCTCGCGGCTACTCGCCCTGGGTGCCACCCGCCAGCTCGACCACGATGTCGATGTGGCCGGCGTGCCTGGCGTACTCCTGCACCAGGTGAAACAGGATCCGCTCGAGCGATGGCGGGTCCGCACCCTCCCACCGCGGGCCGGGCACACCGAACGCGTCGAGGGGGTTACCCGTCACGACCTCGCGCGTGATCTCGCCCTGGCGGCGTAGATCGTCGCTCAGGGTGGCGACGTCCTCGCCGGGTGCCACGTACCAGCGGTCGTCGCGGCGGTCGGCCCACGGGTCGGGGACGTCCTGGCCGCCGAAACCCCAGACGAGCCAGCGCAGCTCGACGTACCGCAGATGTTTGAGCAGCTCCAGCGGCGTCCAGCCCGACGGCAACGCGCTCGATCCGCGCGCTTCGGCCGGCATGGACGCGACCTTCGCGATGACCGTTTCGCGATAGAAGTCCAGGTAGCGCAGGAAGACCTCCGCCCGGTCGGCGGCGGGCACGGTCGGCTCGGGAAACGTCACAGGATTCCCTCTCATAAGAGATAGTTCCGTAGCAGACGTTCTGCTACGGTCACATCTATGAAGCAGAACCGATGGCTTGCCCTGGCAGTGCTCGCGACCGGCATGCTCATGGTCATTCTCGACGGCAGCATCGTCACCGTCGCGATGCCCGTGATGCAGCGTGACCTCGGTTTCACGCCGGAGGGCTTGACCTGGGTCATCAACGCCTATCTCATCGCGTTCGGCAGCCTGCTGCTGCTCGCCGGACGGCTCGGCGACCTCCTCGGCCGCAAGCGCATGCTGCTCGCCGGCACCGCGGTGTTCGTCGGCGCGTCCATCCTCGCCGGCCTCTCGACCAGCCCCGCGACCCTGATCGCGGCGCGCTTCCTGCAGGGCGCCGGCAGCGCGATGGCCAGCGCGGTCAGCCTCGGCATTCTCGTCACGCTCTTCCCCGACCAGCGCGAACGCGCACGGGCGATCGGCGTCTTCTCCTTCACCGGCGCGGCCGGCGCCTCCCTCGGCCAGGTCCTCGGCGGCGTCCTCACCGACGCGCTGAGCTGGCACTGGATCTTCCTGATCAACGTCCCGATCGGCGTGGCCACGCTCGCGCTCGCCGTGCCGTACCTGCCCACCGACCGCGGCCTGGGCCTGCGCGCCGGAGCCGATGCGCTCGGTGCACTCCTCGTGACCGCCGGACTCATGGCCGGCATCTACGCCGTGGTGCAGACCAGCGGCAACCGCCTCATCACAGCCGGTATCGCCGTGGCACTCCTGGCCGGATTCGTCCTGCGCCAGGCCACCGCCAAGACCCCGCTCATGCCACTGCGCATCTTCCGCTCACGCCAGGTCACCGGCGCGAACGCTCTGCAGATCCTCATGATCGGCGCGATGTTCTCGTTCCAGATCCTCATCGCGCTGTACATGCAGCGAGTGCTCCACTACACCGCACTGCAGACCGGCCTCGCCATGCTGCCCGCCGCGCTCGCGATCGCCGCGGTGTCGCTCGGCGTGTCCGCCCGCCTGATCCACCGCTTCGGCGAGCGCACCGTACTCATCGCCGGCCTCGTCCTGCTCACCGCCGCGCTCGGCTGGCTGACCCGCCTGCCGGTCGCCGCGCACTACGCCACCGACCTGCTCCCCGTCATGCTGCTCATCGCCGGCGGCGGCCTGGTCCTGCCCGCAATCACCGGCCTGGGCATGTCGGGCGCCCGCCCCGACGACGCCGGCCTGGCATCGGGCCTGTTCAACACGACCCAGCAGCTCGGCATGGCGATCGGCGTCGCCGCGCTCTCCACGGTGGCGGCCGCCCGCACCACGACACGGTTGCACGCCGGCGCCGCCGAGGCGTCCGCCCTCACCGACGGATACCGCCTGGCCTTCACGATCGGCGCGCTCCTGCTGGCCCTGTCGATCGCCGGCGCCGCGTTCGTCCTGCGTTCCGCCTCCGCAGCGGTACCGCCCGACGCTCCCTCAACAACGCCCCACGCCGACGCGCCGAGCCCTGTTCCGGCACCGGCGGCGACGCCGTCGGAGGTGCCCGGCGCCGACGCTCCCTCCGCAACTCCTGCCTTCGACGCCGCAGAGTCACCGCAGCCGAACCCTGAGACACGCATCGAGCCCGACTCGGCGGCGCACGTCCAGCGCAACGCTGCGGTCATGGCCAGTAACGAGCCGCACGCACGAACCTGATCGTCTCTGCGCACACCGAACGGCCGCCCCCTCGGCAACGAGCGGGCGGCCAATGGTGCGCGAGCGCGGCGAACAGTTTGGGCCGACTACACGACGTGCGATGTCGGCCGGTGCGGGCGCTCCGCCGTGTTTTCGCCTTGGAAACGGATTAGGTCGGCCACGCGGCGTGCACAGCCGGCCGGTGCGGGCGCTCGGCCTTCTGATAGACGCCGACGTAGCAGCAGGCATCGAGGGGTGACGCGGCGTTGCGATCAAGGGGAGGGACGGGCACCGGCAGAATTCTCAGCGGCGTCTGCGAGACTGTCGCGCATGCTGCAGCGGGTCGGGGGCGCGTTCGGGGCGTCCGTGTTGTTGGTGGTGCTACCGGCGGTAGTGGCGTTCGGGTCGCCGGCGGTGGCGAAGGCGCCGAGCCCGACGCCCAGCGCGTCCGGGAGTGCGAACCCGAACCTCGGGCCGTCGGTCGCCGGCGTCGCGATGTGCTCGATCAGTGACCCTCAGGTGACCGAGGTGTCGGGACTGGTCGTCACCGCGAACGGCTACGTGGTGATCAACGACAGTAACACCGAGCGATCCCGCGAGAAGATCTTCTTCCTCGACCAGCAGTGCCGGCAGACGCGCAGCGTGGGGTACCCGAGCAGCGCCTTCGACCCGGAGGACCTGGCGGTGTCGAAGGACGGCACGCTGTGGGTCGCCGACGTCGGGGACAACACCACGCTGACGGGCGGGTCCGGCAACCGCCGCTCGTCGATCGCGCTGTGGAGCCTCGCGCCCGGGTCCAACTCGCCGGTGATCCATCGCCTGGCGTACCCGGACGGGCGCGCCCGCGACGCCGAAGCCCTGCTCTTCGACGGTGAGGGCCGGCCGGTCATCATCACGAAGGACCCGGTCGGCGAGGTGTTCACGCTGAAGGAACCCCTGCCGGCCAACAACGCCAATCCGGCGGCGCTGACCCGCGCCGGGTCGTTCAGGCCGCAGACGACCGGCACCGCGAACCCGTACGGCATCGTCGGCACCGCCGTCGTGACCGGCGCCGCGATGAGCCCCGACGGCAAGCGCGCGGTCGTGCGCACGATGTCGGACGCGTACGAGTTCGACGTCACCGACGGCGACGTCGTCGCCGCGATCACGACGGGCACGCCGCGGATCACGCCGCTGCCGAGCGAGCCGCAGGGCGAGTCGATCGCCTACTCACAGGACGGCACGGAGTTCCTGACCGTGTCGGACCAGCCGAAGACCACCTCGATTCTGCGGTACCGCCGGTTCGTGCCCGCCGCGCCACCCTCGGCGAGCCCGGCGCCGGCCCAGCCGCAGCAGGCGAAGGAGCGTTCGTTCCTGCAGAGCCTGTCGCTGTACGACATCACCCGGATCGTCATCGGCATCGGCCTGCTGGGCGTGCTGATGATCGTGATCGGGGTGGTGGCGGTCATCCGCTCCCGCCGCCGGCGGCGCGCCCTGCTCGCGGCCGCGCCAGCGGCTCAGCACGACGCGGATCCAGCCGCGTCGGCAGCGCAGCACGACGCGGATCCAGCCGCGTCGGCAGCGCAGCACGACGCGGATCCAGCCGGGTCGGCAGCGCAGCGAGGAGCCGGTTCGGCGGGGTCGGCGGCGCAGTCAGGAGCGGGTTCGGCGGCGGGGCAAGCACGCGGATTGGCCGTGCCGCCTATCCAGGAAGCCGGATCGGCGACGCTGGGCTCGTCGGAGACCAGCGCCGACGCGCCGGTGGGACGTGAATCCGGGTCGCCATACGGGTCGATCGCCACCGACTCGTCGTCGGCCACCATGCCGGTAGCGACCCCGGGCGCCCAGCCGGCCCCCACACAGCCCCGTCCCGCGCAGGCCCCCGCGCTGCCCGGCACCGCGCAGGCCGACCTGGAGCAGGACGGCCCCACGCAGGCCAGCATTGCGCAGCAGGATACGGTCGACTCGCCGCAGCCTTCTGCCGCTGCCTCCTCGTCGGGGTCGAAGTCGCGCGGCCGGCCGCGGGGCTCGTCGGGTCGTTCACCAAAGCGCGGCAACGGCAAGGCGTAACGGGTCGAACGCGGAGCGAATCTGCGACAACGGGTGCGGTCGGACGCCGTGCGGCCGCACCCGAACGTGACGGAACGGTTGCGCAACACGCGACCGGTAAAGCCCAGGTAGGCGGGCGCGAGGTCCGGATGCCGGCGGCGCTCGAGCAAGGGGCTGCCGCGATTACCGGATTGTTGGATTAGCGATTAGCGGCAATCCGGTAATCGCTAATCCCGCGGCGATGATCATCCTCGGCGCCGTTCCGGCGTGTGGCCGCGAGCGGTCCCGAACTTGTACGATCGTACAAGTTCGGCAATCGGGGAGGGCCGCCGCCGTGGCGTATGTGTTTCTGGGGCTGGCGATCGCGGTCGAGGTGATCGGGACGAGTCTGCTCAAGGCGACCGACGGGTTCAGCAAGCTCTGGCCTACCACCGGGGTGCTGGTTGCCTACGCGCTGGCGTTCGTCTTCATGGCGCAGTCGGTGAAGGAGGTGCCGGTCGGGGTGGCGTACGCGATGTGGTCGGGGCTCGGGACCGCCGCCATCGTCGCCATCGGGGCCGTGTTTCTCGGCGAGCCGCTCAGCCTCCTCAAGGTCACCGGCGTCGGGCTGGTGATCGCCGGGGTTGTCGTGCTCAACCTCGGCGGGGCGCATTGACGCGACGGCGAACGGCGCACCCGACGGTGACGGTGACGGTGACGGTGACGGTGACGGCGGACAGGACAGCGCACCGACGGCCGGTAGCAACGGACGAGTGCAGGTGAGCGGCGAGTGACAGAGCAGGCGGTGGGATGAGCGCGCGGCGGGATCCTGAAGGGCGGAAACGGGCGCTCGCGCAGGCCGTTGTCGAAGTGGTTGCCGAGGTGGGGGTCGGGCGGACCACGCACCGGATGGTCGCAAGCCGCGCCGGGGTGCCGCTCGGGGCCACCACCTACTACTTCCCGACGCTCGGTGACCTGATTGCCGCCGGGCTTGCGTTGGTCAGTGAGTCCGTCGCGTGCGAGCTCGAGCAGTGGCGGGAGGCGCTCGAGCCGGGGGCGGGCGATCTGGGGGCGGGCGATCTGGCTGAGCGGTTGAGCCTGATGGTGGCCGAGTACGTGGCGGATCAGCCGAAGGCGCTGCTGGAGTACGAGCTGTACCTGGCCGCCGCGCGGAGTCCGGCGCTCCGGCCGCTCGCGCGGGCGTGGCTGGATGGGGTGCATGAGCTGCTCCTGCCCGCCGTTGGGGAGGCCCCGGCGCGGGCGATCAGTGCGCTCCTCGACGGGGCGATGCTGCAGTCGGTCGTCACCGGGGATCCGATCGATTCGTCGGCGCTGGCCGCCGCCGTCCGGAGCCTTGCCGACCGATAACGCCTATCCCGCAAAACGAGCCGACCAAACGCCGGCCGGGCGCGGGCCGTCGGTGGGAGAGCCTGCCAGAACGACTCGCTCGCGCGAGCGGACCGACCCGGGCTGGGCGGCGCCATCCGCAGAAAGACGCGAGCCGTCCGCAGAAAGAGTTGCAAGAACGGCCCGCCCCGTGCCAGGAGCCGAGGCGGGCCGTGCAGGTGAGGCCGTGCAGGTGAGGCCGTGCAGGCGAGGAGGGACAAACCGGGCCGCGCAGGCGCCGGGCCTAGACGAACGTCTCGCCGGCCGCGGCCTTCGCGACGAGCAGCGCGGGCGGGGTGAAGCGGTCGCCGTAGCGCGACGCCAGCTGCGAGGCGCGGGCGATGAAGCCGGGCAGGCCGCCCTCGTACTGGTTGATGTACTGCAGGACGCCGCCGGTCCAGCCGGGGAAGCCGATGCCCAGGATCGAGCCGACGTTGGCGTCCGCGACGGAGGTCAGCACGCCCTCGTCCAGGCACTTCACCGACTCCAAGGCCTCGGCGAAGAGCATCCGTTCCTGCATGTCGGCGAACGGCACGGCCGCGGCGGGGCGCTCGAAGTGCTCGCGCAGGCCGGGCCACAGAGCGGTGCGCTTGCCGTCGGTGTAGTCGTAGAAGCCGGCGCCGCCGGAGCGGCCGGGGCGGGAGAACTCGTCGACCATGCGGTCGATGAGGTCGTCGGCGGGGCTCGGGGTCCAGGTGCCGCCCGCGGCGGCGATGGCGGCCGCGGTGGCGTTGCGGATCTTCTGCGGCAGCGTGAGGGTGAGCTCGTCCATGAGCTGCAGGACCGGGGCCGGGTACCCGGCCTGCAGGCTCGCCTGCTCGATCGACGGGGCGGGCACGCCCTCGGCGAGCATGCGCAGGCCCTCCATGGTGAACGTGCCGATGACGCGGCTGGTGAAGAAGCCTCGGCTGTCGTTGACCACGATCGGGGTCTTGCGCAGCAGGCGTACCACGGCCAAGGCCCGATCCAAGGTCGCGTCGGACGTCTCGGCGCCGCGGATCACCTCGACCAGCGGCATCTTGTCCACGGGCGAGAAGAAGTGCAGGCCGACGAAGTCGGCGCGGCGCTGGACGCCCTCGGCGAGCAGGGAGATCGGCAGGGTCGAGGTGTTGGAGCACAGCAGCGCATCCGGCGCGACGACGCCCTCGATCTCGGCGAACACCTTGTGCTTCAGGCCGGGGTCCTCGAAGACGGCCTCGATGACGAGGTCGGCGCCGGCCAGGTCGGCGACCTCGGACGTCGGGGTGATCCGGTCCAGCAGGGCCTGGTCGACGCGCTTGCGGGTCTCGGCGTAGGCCTTGCCGCGCTGGGCGGACTCCAGGGTGACGTCCTTGAGGACCACCTGCAGGCCGGCCTTCGCGCAGACGTACGCGATCGCGGCGCCCATCATGCCGGCGCCGAGGACGGCGACCTTCGTGAAGTGGGCGTCGGCCGAGCCGCGGGCGTTGGCGGCCTGCAGGTCGAAGAAGAACGCCTTGATCATGTTCTTGGCGATCTGGCCGGTGGCGAGCTCGACGAAGTACCGGCCCTCGATCGTGAGCGCGGTGTCGAGGTCGACCTGGGCGCCCTCGACGGCGGCGCACAGGATGTTGCGCGGTGCCGGGTACGGCGCGCCCTTGAGCTCCTTGCGCAGGGTTGCCGGGAACGCGGGCAGGTTGGCGGCGAAGGACGGGTTGCTCGGGGTACCGCCGGGAATCTTGTAACCGGCGACGTCCCACGGCTGCACGGCATTCGGGTTGGCGGCGATCCAGTCCCTGGCGCGCGCCAGCAGCTCCTCGGCCGGCACGATCGAGTGGACCAGGCCGACCTGCAGCGCCTTGGTGGGGCGGTGGCGCTGGCCCCTGAGCAGCACCTGCATGAGCGCCTCGGTGATGCCCAGCAGGCGCACGGTGCGCACGACGCCGCCGGCGCCGGGCAGCAGGCCGAGGGTGACCTCGGGGAAGCCGATCTCGATGCGGGCGTCGTCGGCGACGATGCGGTGGTGGCAGGCGAGGGCGAGCTCCAGGCCGCCGCCGAGCGCGGAGCCGTTGAGGGCGGCGACGACCGGCCGGCCGAGGGTCTCCAGGCGGCGCAGCAGGCCCTTGAGGTGTGTCGTGGACTGCATCACCGCCGCGGCCTGGTCGGGGCCGATGCTGCCGAGCAGGTCCAGGTCGCCGCCGGCGAAGAACGTCTTCTTGGCGGAGGTGAGCACGACGCCGGTGATGTCGTGCTTCTCGGCGTACAGCCGGTCGACCGTGGCCGCGAGGGCCTCGGTGAACGCGGCGTTCATGGTGTTGGCGGAGCGGGCGGGGTCGTCCATGGTCAGCAGGACGACGCCGTCCTCGCCGCGCTCGTAGCGGATGATGTCCACGAAGCTCTCCCCGTTCACAGTCGCTCGACGATCGTCGCGATGCCCATGCCGCCGCCCACGCACATGGTGGCCAGCCCGTACCGCTCGCCGCGGCGCTCCAGCTCGTCGACGAGCGTGCCGAGCAGCATGCCGCCGGTCGCGCCGAGCGGGTGGCCCATGGCGATGGCGCCGCCGTTGACGTTGACCTGCTCCAGGTCGAAGCCCATGTCCTTGGCGAAGTGCAGCACGACGGCGGCGAAGGCCTCGTTCATCTCGACCAGCGCGATGTCGTCGACGGTGAGGCCGGCCTTGGCGAGGGCCTTGCGGCTGGCCGGGGCCGGTCCGGTGAGCATGATGAGCGGGTCGGCGCCGCTGACGGCGGCCGAGACGATGCGGGCGCGCGGTGCCAGCCCGAAGGCGTTGCCGGCGGCCTCGCTGCCGACGAGAACGAGCGACGCGCCGTCGACGATGCCGGAGCTGTTGCCGGCCGTGTGCACATGGTCGATGCGTTCGACCCAGTGGAACCGCTGCAGGGCCACCGCGTCGAAGCCGCCCAGCTCGCCGATGGTGGCGAACGAGGCGGGCAGCGCGCCGAGGCCCTCCATCGTGGAGGCGCGGATGTGCTCGTCGCGGTCGAGCACGACGAGGCCGTTGCGGTCGCGGACGGGCACGACGGAGCGGGCGAAGTGTCCGCCCGCCCACGCCTTCGCGGCCCTCGTCTGCGACTCCAGCGCGTACGCGTCGACTTCCTCGCGGCTGTAGCCGTCCATGGTCGCGATGAGGTCGGCGCCGATGCCCTGCGGCACGAAGCTGGTCGCCAGGTTGGTCTCGGGGTCCATCGCCCAGGCGCCGCCGTCGGAGCCCATCGCCACGCGGGACATGGACTCGACGCCGCCGGCGAGGACGACGTCCTCCCAGCCGGCCCGGACCTTCTGCGCGGCGATGTTCACCGCCTCCAGGCCGGAAGCGCAGAACCGGTTCAGTTGTAACCCGGCAGCGGTCTCCCCCAGCCCGGCGGCGATGGCGGCGATGCGCGCGATGTCGGAACCCTGGTCGCCGATCGGCGAGACGACGCCGAGCACCACGTCGTCGATCCGCTCGGGATCGAGTCCGGGGTTGCGCCGGCGGATCTCGTCGATCAGCCCGACGACCAGCGAGATGGGTTTCACGCCATGCAGCGAGCCGTTCTTCTTGCCCCGGCCGCGGGGTGTGCGGATGGCGTCGAAAACGAAAGCCTCAGTGCTCACCTACTGAAGAGTAACTAGGCTCCGGTCGGCGCACCAGACCGCCTGGCGGTGAGCAGCAGATACTCCCACTCCATGGAACCGTCCGGCGCCCGGAACCGCGCGGCCAGCTCGTCGAGGGCCAGGTCCAGCGCGGCGGTGCGGTCGCGGTCGTCGGCGAGGGAGCGGTAGACGGCGAGGGTGGGGCCGTAGTTGTGCTTGAAGTACTCCCGGAACGCCGACGCCGCCGCGAACGCCTCGACCCGGACGGTCGCGGTGCGCGCCTCGACGGCGGTGACCCGGTCGCCGAGCAGCGCGCGCACGTGGGCCTCGTCGCCCCACAGCGGCGGCGGCTGCGCACCGGGCGGCGGCGGTGCGGCGTAGGGCTTCATGGTCCCGAACAGGTGCCCGATGAACCCGGCCGGCGTCCAGCTCAGCAGCGCGATGGTCCCGCCGGGCCGGCAGACCCGCACGAGCTCGTCGGCGGCGGTCTGGTGGAACGGCGCGAACATCACCCCGACGCACGACAGCACGGTGTCGAACCGCCCGGTGTCGAACGGCAGGTCCTCGGCGTCGGCCTCGACCCAGTCGAGCTCGGCGCCGCGCTCCGCGGCGAGCTTCGACCCGATCTCCAGCAGGCTGGGCGTGAGGTCGCTGGCGGTCACTCGCGCGCCGGCGAGCGTGGCCGGGATGGCGGCGTTGCCGGTGCCGGCCGCGACGTCGAGGACCTCCTGCCCGGCCTGCACCCCGGCGGCCTCGACGAGTAGCGCCCCGAGCTCGGGGATGATGTCGGCGGCCACGGCCGCGTAGTCCCCGGACGCCCAGACGGCGCGGTGCTTTTCCTTCAGTGGTGTGGTCATACTTCGACGCTAGGTTCGCCGCGAGGAGGCCTTCCAGTACACGATCTGTACCGCGGGACGGCGAGTCGGAAACACAACTCGGCAGCAGAAGGCGCTGCTCGGCGGCCTACGCTGCGGCCATGAGCGCCTACTACCAGTTCTGTCCCGTGGCCAAGGCGATGGAGCTGCTCGACGAGCGGTGGACGATGCTCGTGCTGCGGGAGCTGCTCATGGACAGCCGGCGCTTCAACGACCTGCGGCGGGGGCTGCCGCGCATGTCGCCGGCCCTGCTGTCGAAGCGGCTGCACCAGCTCAGCGTGGCCGGGCTCGTCCGGCTCGACGGCGGGCTGTACATGCTGACCGACGCCGGGCGGGAACTCGGGCCGATCCTGGAGGCGATCGGGGTGTGGGGTGCGCGCTGGATCGGCGAGCTCGGCGACCCGGACCTGGACCCGAAGCTGCTGCTGTGGGACATGCACCGCCGCGTCGACCACGACGCGGTCCCGGACGGGCGCTCGGTGGTGCACTTCGAGTTCACCGACGTCGCGGGGCCGACGCGGTACTGGTGGCTGGTGATCGCCGCCCGCGCGGCCGACGTGTGCGACGACGACCCGGGGTTCCCGGTGACGGTGACGGTCCACGGCACGCTGCGGCGCATGGTGGAGATCTGGCGCGGCGACGTGTCGTGGCAGGGCGGGCTGCGCGACGGTGCACTGCGCATCCTCGGGCCGGAGCACCTGCGCCGCTCGCTGCCGGCCTGGTTCGCCCTCGCCTCCTACGCCACCGCGCAGCGGCCGGCCGCCGTCAGCTGACGCCCCAGTCCCGCAGCACCTCGGCGGTGTGCTGTCCGGGCAGCGGGGGCGCCCCGCCGGGCGCCGCCGGCGTGTGCGAGAAGCGCGGAGCCGGGGCGGGTTGCGGTACACCTTGGATTTCCAGAAACGTGGCGCGGGCGGCGAGGTGGGGGTCGGACCGTGCCTCGGTCAGCGACAGCACCGGCGCAACGCAGGCGTCCGTGCCGTCGAAGACGGACGCCCACTCGTCGCGGGTGCGGCCGCGGAAGGTCTCGGCGAGCCGGGCACGCAGCGCGGGCCACCCGGCGACGTCGTACTGCTCGGGCGGGTCGTCGAGGCCGAGCCGGGCCATGAGCTCGGCGTAGAACTGCGGCTCGATGGCGCCGACGGCGACGTGCCGGCCGTCGGCGGTCTCGTACACGTCGTAGAACGGCGCGCCGGTGTCGAGCAGGTTGACGCCGCGCCGGTCGCGCCACAGCCCGGCGGCCAGCAGGCTGTGCAGGATCATGCCGAGGTGCGCGACGCCGTCGACGATGGCGGCGTCGACGACCTGGCCGCGGCCGGTCGCCTCGGCGGCGCGCAGGGCGGCGAGGACGCCGACGACCAGGTACAGCGCGCCGCCGCCGTAGTCGCCGAGCAGGTTCACGGGCACCTGGGGCGGCCCGCCGGCGCGGCCGATGGCGTGCAGGGCGCCGGTCCGCGCGAGGTAGGTGATGTCGTGGCCGGCCGAGGCCGCCAGGGGCCCGTCCTGCCCCCAGCCGGTCATCCGCCCGTAGACGAGCGCGGGGTTGCGCGCCCACACGTGCTCCGGCCCGACGCCGAGCCGTTCGGCCACGCCGGGCCGGAAGCCCTCCAGCACCACGTGCGCCCGCTCGGCGAGCGCGAGCACCGTCTCCAACCCCGCGGGGGTCTTGAGGTCGGCGGCGACGGACCGCTTGCCCCGGTTGACCAGGTCGCTTCCGGGCGGCGGCCCGATCGGCAGCCCGGGGCCGGGCCGGTCGACGCGGACGACGTCGGCGCCGAGGTCGGCCAGCAGCATCGCGGCGAACGGCCCGGGCCCGATCCCGGCGAGCTCGACGACGCGCACGCCGCGCAGCGGTCCTTCATGCATGCGAGCAAGTTACCGTTCGGTCACCCGGCAGACGAAGATCCCCCACCCCATGTACCTGCGCTGGAACCGCACGTAGCCGCGCCGGCAGGTCTCCAGATACTGACGCATCGCGGGCGCGTCGGCCGAGCCCGCGTTCTCCCGCAGCCAGTCGGAGACGGCCCACCACTGCGAGGCGACGTACCGGTCCCAGCTGTCGCCGTCGGCGGCCACCATCTCCAGCAGTTCCAGCCCGGCGCCCTCGATCCGGTCGAGCGTGCCCTCCAGCGTGGTGTAGTCCTCGCGCTCCATGCCGACCGCCGCGTACGCCTCGTCGGGAGTGTCCTCGGCCCACCACGGCTCGCCGATGAGCAGCAGCCCGCCGTCGACGAGGGCCGGGCGCATCAGGTCCGCGGTGCCGGCGAGCCCACCGCCGATCCAGGTCGCGCCGATACAGGAGACGATGTCGTACTGCATGTGCTCCGCCTTCGCCGCCTCGGCCGCCTCCCCGAGGTCGAAGGTGACCCGGTCGGCGACGCCGAGCTCGACGGCGCGGGCGCGGGCGACGGGCAGGAACGCCTCGCTGATGTCGACGCCGCGCCCTTCGATGCCGAACGCGTCGGCCCAGCGGCAGAGCATCTCGCCCTTGCCGCAGCACAGGTCGAGCTGGCGCTGCCCGGGTCGTAGTCGGCATATCTCACCGAGGAGCATGAGCTTCTCTTCGGTGAACGGGTTGAGGATCCGATGCCCGGCCTCGGAGATCTCGTGCATGGTCAGGATATCCATGCCCGAGACCGTGGCAGCGCGCTGTTCGCCTGTCCACCGGGTTTCGCGCCGCCTTCGGGCCGTTGGCGGCGCCTAGCTGTGGACGATGCGCGCGGCCAGGTCGGTGATCGCGGCGCGCTCCTCGGCGGTGAGGCCCGCGATGAGCGCGTCGATGCGGCGGCCGACCTCGGCGGTGCCCGCCTCGGTGAGCCGTTGGCCGAGCGGGGTGAGCGAGACGAGCACCGCGCGCCCGTCGTGCGGCGAGGGCGCGCGGGCGACCAGGCCGCGCTTCTCGGCGCGGGTGACGAGCCCCGTCATCGAGGACTTGTCCAGGCCGAGGTACTGGCCGAGCTCCAGCATGCCGACCGTGCGGTCCCGCAGGATGCCGAGCAGCCGCATCTGCACGATCGACATGTCGTGCCCGGCGCCGACGTCACCGAGCAGGCGCTGGATGCGAAACGACAGCTGCACGAGCGCATCGACGGTGTTCAGGGTCATGCCGGCACCCTACTTGACGTAGTACGTGGCACAAACTAACTTGCAATTTAGTACGTGCCACAAACCGATTGGAGACCTTCCATGTACGCCGCCTGGTCCGCTCCGACGGCCCCGGGTGAACGCGTCGTGCTGGTCCCCTGACGTTCCGCTCCGGCGCCGTCTTGCGGCGAGCGCTGGCCGGACTCGCACCGAGTGTGCCGTGTCGGCTACCGGTTGCACACCCGTGCCGGCTGCGTGCGCGGCGGCCAGGTCTCCGACCTGGTTGCGTGACCCTTCCCTGGCCCGCTTGCATGAAGCCCTTTCTGGCTTCGGAACAACTGCCGCTCAAGCCGGGGCAAGGTACAAACCCGAAAAATCCAACCACTCCGTGGCCGGATTTTTCGGACATTTCATTGATTTAGCAGGATTCCTCGCCGCCTGCTCGAGGTCGACCTCGTGGACCAGGACGCGGGCGGTGTTGTCGTCCAATTCCCCCGTCATGACGGCCGACGCGACGGCGTGGCGCTGTGCGTCGAAGTCGGCCGTGGTGCGCGGCCCGTCGTGCGCCACGGCCATCGCCGCGATCGCGCGGCCGCGTGCGAGCAGGTCGGAGGCCTGCTGGCGCTCGCCGCCGACGTCGATGTGGAGCCGGCGTACCAGCATGGGGATCGTCGTGCCCTGGATGAGCAGCGTGCCGAGCGTGACGAACAGCGCGATCGCCTGGATCGCGTCGCGCCCCGGGAACTCCTCGCCGTTGCGCAGCGTGTGCGGGACGGCCGCGGCGGCGGCGAGGGTCAGGATGCCGCGCATGCCGGTCCAGCCCACGATGAGCGACTCGCGCCCGGTCGGCGGGCCGAGCGGCCCGCGCCACTCGCCGGAGGCCTGCCTGAGCCGGCGCCGGCGCCGTTGGTCGCGGGCGGCGCGGTGCCGCTCGACCCGCGCCCGGAACCGCGGGTCGTCGGCCAGCCGCCGCTCGAACGCCCGTGCGCTCCACCCCCACCACGCAAAGTAAGCCCATACGGCGCCGAGGCGGAACAGGATGACGGTGACCAGGAGTACCGCCGCGCTGACCAAGGTCGTAGCAAGTCCGGGACGGGCGGCGGCGTGCCCGAGATCGGCGATGACGAACCGCAGCTGGAGCCCGATGTAGGCGAACACGAACGTCTCGAGCAGGAAGTCGAGGACGGGCCACACGGCGTCCTCCTGCAGGCGGGTGCGGTAGGCCCCCGGGTACTGATGCTGGGGATCGAGCGAGATGTTGAGGCTGAACGCGACCGCGGCCGTGACGACCGCGATGATCCCGGAGGCATGGATCTGCTCGGCCGTGAGGAACGCGGTGAACGGCAGCAGCAGCGCCAGCGACGTCTCCAGCACCGGATTGTGCAGCCGCGGCCGCAGCCACAGCGCGATCACGGCGAACACGGCGCCGACGGCCAGCCCGCTCGCCACGGTGTACGCGAACAGCCCGAACGCATTGTCGAACAACGTCTCCCCGGCCCCCGCGGCGGCCGCCGCCAGCCCGAACAGCGTCAACGCCGTAGCGTCGTTGACCAGGCTCTCCCCCGTGAGGATCGCCGACACCCGCCGCGGCAGCCCGAGCTCGTCACCGTGCGAAACGGTCGTGATCGTGTCCGGCGGCGCCAGCACCGCCCCGAGCAGCAGCGCCGCCGGCAGCCCGATCACGGCATCAGCCAGCTCCCGACGAGCCCGGCGACGCCGGTGGTCAGCACGACGAGGGTGACACCGAGCGTGAGTATCGGCCGCAGGTTCTGCCAGAACCCGGAGGCCGACGCCGCGCGCGCCGCGGAGTACAGCAGCGGTGGCACAACGACGGCAAGGATGAGCTCGCTGTGCAGTTCCAGCCGCGGTACGCCAGGAATGAACGACGCCCCCGCCGCCAGCACGACCACGACCAACCCCGGCTGCATGCCCCGACGGTGCGCAAACGCCGACACCGCGATGCCGCCGACGATGATGATGAGCAGCAGCTGGACACCGTTCACGAGTGATCACCCTAGTGGCGGGGCGAGCTCACCGCGTGGTCATCCGCCACCCGCCGCGCCGCACGCGCGTAGGGTCGCCGCATCCCGCTACTGCGCCGACACGGTCCGCCGCACCCACGCCCCGCCAGCCGCGCTCGGCTCCCTCCGCGCACACTAGGACGCACGTCGCGCTCGGCTCCCTCCGCGGGCACTCGGACGCACGTCGCTACTTTGCCGACACGGCCCGGCGTTCCTCGGTCGCACCCACGCCCGCCCCACGCTCGACCCGCTCTGCGCGCGCTCGGGCGCACGTCGTTACTGCGCCGACACGGTCCGTCGTTCCTCTGCCGCCTTCGCACCTTCCGCGGGCTCGATTCCCTCCGTGTCCACACCGCCGCGTTCCGTGTCCGATTCCGTGCGGGCGCCGGAGCGCTGCGCACCGATACTCGCCGCGACAACGAGTGCGATCCCCGCGACCGCCGCCGGCCCCGGCACCTGCCGGAGCACGAGCAGCCCGATCAACAGCGCCGCCGCCGGCTCGAGGCTCATCAGCACGCCGAACGCCCCCGCGGTGAGCCGCCGCAGTGCGAGCAGTTCCAGGCTGAACGGAATCACCGGCACCAGCACCGCCAGCCCGAGCCCGGCCAGCGCGAGCCGCCAGTCGAGGTCCGCGAACACCCCCGGCCCCGCGATCACCGCGGCGACCACTCCGGCGACCGGCATCGACACGGCGAGTCCCCGAAGCCCGCTCACCTCGTCGCCGACGAACTGCGTCAACAGGATGTAGGCGGCCCAACACGCACCGGCGCCGAGCGCGTATCCGACCCCGACGACGTCGACCCCTTGCCGCCACGGCTCGGTGAGCAGCACCACCCCGGCCGCTGCAACGATCGGCCACGCCTTGGCGGTCCGGCGCCCGCGCACCACGGCGACGCCGAGCGGCCCGAGGAACTCCAGCGCGGTCGCCGTACCCATCGGCAGCCTCGACACCGCCGCCATGAACAGCGAGGTCAGCCCGGCGGTCGCGACCCCGAGCCCGACGCAGGCCAGCAGCGCCCGCCGGGTGAACTGCGCCGGCCGCGGCCGGATCAGCACGAGCAGGATCAGCCCGCCCCACCCGAGCCGCAGCGCCGCCACCCCCGCCGGCCCCAGGTCATCGAACAGCGGCACGGACGCCGCAAGCCCGAACTGCACGCAGAGGATCGACCCGACGGCCATCGCGGCGCCGGCACGGTTGGTAGCCATGCGCCCCAGTAGACGCGTCCAAACCATTCACGTCCACGTGCTAATCATGGCCATACCGTTCGAGATCTCTTAACGGTACCGTGGGATCCGTGGACACCCGGCGCCTCCGCCTGCTGCTGGCGCTCTCCCGCCGCGGCTCGATGCGTGAGGTCGCCGAGGAGCTCCACGTGACCACGTCGACGGTGTCGCAGCAGCTCGCGGTGCTGGCAAAGGAGGCGGGCGCGACCCTCATCGAGCCTGACGGCCGCCGGGTGCGCCTGACGCCGGCCGGCCGTCGGCTGGCCGAACACGCCGTGACGATCCTCGCCGCCGTCGAGGCCGCTCGCCTGGACCTCGACCCTGACGCCGAGCCCGCCGGAACGCTGCGGGTGGCGGGTTTCGCCACTGCGGTACGCCGCTCGCTGCTCCCTCTCGTCGCCGACCTCGCGCAACGCCACCCGCGCGTCCGCCTGCTCATCCACGAACACGAGCCGGCGGAGGCCTTCGCTTTGCTGGCCGCCGACGAGATCGACCTGGCGCTGACCTACGGCTACAACCTGGCACCGGCGACGTTCGAGGCTTCCGTTTCGGCGGTACCCCTCTGGTCGACCTCCTGGGGCCTGGGCGTCCCCGACTGGTCGTCCTCCCTAACGTCCTCCGCCTCTCCTACCTTGCCCGGCTCCGCCCCTCTCGCTTTGCCCGGCTCCGCCCCTCCCACCTTGACCGGCTCCGCGTCTCTGGCTTTGTCCGGCTCCGCCACCTCGCGCGACCTGGCCGCCACCTCGTGCGCCCCGACGGCCACGTTTCGTGACCTACCCGCCACCTCGCGCGACCTGCCCGCCGCCGGGGGCATCGGCGTCGCCTCGGACGAGGCCGAAGGCGCCGTTCGGGAGCCATCGACCGCGATCTTCACCCGCTACCGGGACGAGGACTGGATCGTCAACTCCCGCAACACCGCCGACGACCAGGCCGTGCGCACCATCGCCGGCCTGGCTGGCTTCGAACCTCGCATCACGCATCGAGCCGACAACCTGAACCTCGTCCAGGACCTGATCGTCGCGGGCCTGGGCGTAGGCCTCCTGCCACTGGACTTGCCGACGATCCCCGGCGTACGCATCCTCCCGTTGTCCGACCCGGCGGTAACGATGCGCGCATACGCCGTGACCCGCCGCGGCCGCACCGCATGGCCTCCGCTGGCGTTGCTGCTGACCCTTCTGCAGCGCGATTCCCCGAAGCCTTAGCCAGCCGCCCGCACCCGTCTCGCGTCTTGCGCTTCCGGGGCTCGTTACGGCTTCGCCTGCATGAACTCGTGAGCGCCCCGTAACCGTGTGCGCAACAGCCGGGTGGCGAGCGTGACGTCCAGCCTGATGTCACCCGGCCGCCCCGAACTGGTCGCGCTGGGTATCCGATCGGCATCAAGCCCGTCGCGCCGGGCGACCAGCATCCCGAGTTCGTACCGGCTGACCGCGTCGCCCCCGGCCACGTTGATGACGCCGGCGAAGTTCCCGAGCCCAAGTTCCAGCAACGCCGCGGCGAGATCGTCGACGTGCACCGGCTTGCGGATCTCGTCCACGAACAGCGCCCCATCGACGCGCCCCGCCACCAGGTCGTGCGTGAGGTGCTCGTGCGCCCCGTTGCCGTCCCCAAGGATCAGCGAGGTCCGCACGACGGCCGCGAGCGGATCGATAGCACGCACCGCGGTCTCGGCCGCCGCCTTGGCCGCCCCGTACGGATAGATCGGATCCGGCTCGTCACTCTCGGTGTACTCCCGTCCGGCCCGCCCGGAGAAGATCGCGTCACTCGACACGTGCACGAGCCGCACACGCCCTGTTGCCGCACCGCCGCCCACGCCTTTGCGACCCTCGCCGCCGCGCTCGCTACGGCCCGCACCACCGCCGCTCTCAGCGCCGCCTTCGCCGCCGCCGCTCTTAGTGCCGCCGAAAGGCCCGCGATCGCCGAGGTCATCGCGGCCCTCCGCGCCGGCCTCGCTACGGCCCGCACCGCCACCGCCCTTACCGGCGCCGAAAGGCCCGCGATCGCCGAGGTCATCGCGGCCCTCCGCGCCGGCCTCGCTACGGCCCGCACCGCCACCGCCCTTACCGGCGGCGAAAGGCCCGCGATCGCCGAGGTCATCGCGGCCCTCCCCGCTGGCCTCGCTACGACCCGCACCGCCGCCGCCCTCACCGCGGCCGGCCTCACCGGCGGCGAAACGCCCGAGATCGCCGACGTCGTCTCGCATCGCGTCGGCGAATCCGACGCAGGCCAACGCCATGTTCGCCGCGCCACGCGCAGTCGGCGCCCAGTCATTGCGATCCCGCCCGGCGGCGGTGTGCACCACGACGTCGGGACGGAACGCACCGACAACCTCGCGAACCGCATCGAGATCACAGATGTCGAGCCGCACCCAGTCTCCGACGTCATCCCGCACGCCCGGCGTCACCGTGCGTGGCCGCAGGTGGGTGCCCAGCACGACATGCCCGTCGACTGCCGCCCGCGCCGCGACCCGCCTGCCCAACGATCCGGTCGCCCCGGTGACCAGGATTCTCGCCATGGCGACCACTAGTACCAGAGAGCTACACGAAGATCGCTCCGCAGCGTGACGTGACACCCTGAACCTCGCTCGTACGGTCCGCGCCATGACGACCGAACGTGACCGGGCCATCGACGCCCTGCGTGCCATAGCGATCCTCGGCGTGGTGCTCGGCCACTGGCTGGTCACGGCCGTGGTCCGCGACGGCGACACGATCCGCGTGGCCAGCCCGCTGCGCGCGGTTCCCTGGCTGGCCCCGGCGTCGTGGCTGTTCCAGACGCTCGCGGTGTTCTTCTTCGTCGGCGGCATGGTCGCCGCCCGCTCCACCATCGACCGGTACAGCACCTGGCTGCGCTCCCGCCTCACCCGCCTGTTCCGCCCCGTGCTCGCCCTGCTGATCGCGTGGACGGTCCTGCTCGCCGCGCTGTACGCGTGGCACTCCGTCACGACATCGCCTGCCGACGCGACCAGCACGTCCGGCGACCTGCTGTCGATGTTCGGCTCACACACCGTGCTGAAGCTCGTGGCATCACCGCTGTGGTTCCTGCTGGTCTTCGCCGCCCTCACCGCCGCGACCCCGCTGGTCCGCCGCCTGCACCCGGCCTGGCCCCTGGCGGTCGTGGCCCTGGTCGACACCGCGAGGTTCGCGCTCGGCGCCCCCGCCTGGATCGGCTGGACGAACCTGGCCGCGGGCTGGCTGGTCCCGTTCTGCCTGGGCGCGGCCTGGACTCGCGGCAACCTCCGCTCGCGCACTACCGCCTGGCTGTTGCTGCTCGGCGGCGCCGCCGCCACCGTCGCGCTGACGCGCTGGTTCGGCTACCCGGTGTCGATGGTCGGCGTACCCGGCCAGGGCATATCGAACCTCAACCCTCCGACGCTGGCCGCAGTGACGTTCGGTATCGCCCAGTGCGGCGCCGCCCTCCTGCTGATGCCGGCGCTTCGCCGCGCCACGCAACGCCCGAGGCTTTGGCTGGCGGTGGCCGTCGTCAACCTGAGCGCGATGACGATCTTCCTGTGGCACCAGACGTCCCTGCTCGCGGTGACGGTGCTCTCCCCGGCCCCGCTGCCGGGCCTGCACACGGCTCCGCAGAGCACGTCGTGGCTGACCGCGAGGGTGATGTGGCTACCGGTCTTCGCGGCGGTGCTGCTGGCGTTCTGGCTCCTGTTCCTTCGCGTCGAACGCCCCGGCGTTTCCCCGTCGATGCTGTTCGGCCGATCAACGCCGATCGGCCGGCCCCACCCGATCCGGTCAGCGCCGACGACCGCCGCCTCGACGACCACGTCAGCGTCGTCCGTCGCGGCACCTCAGCGTCATCGGCAGCATCGTCCGCTGCGGCACCGCTCGCCACGGCGTGTACCTCGGCGCCATCGGCTGCGGCACCGCTCGCCACGGCGTGCGCCACGGCTCCATCGGCTGCGGCACCGCTCGCGTCGACGAGCACCTCAGCCTCGTCCTCAGCGGCACCGCACGCCACGACGCCGACCCGCGAGTCGTCACCCTCGTAGTGCCCCTGTTCGCACTCAACGCCACACGCTCGGCAAACGTCGGCCGCCCGGATTCGGACTACCGTGTTGGTTGTGCTCGACTACTACGAGCAACGAGCTCCGCACTGCGACGCCGTCTATGAACGGCCGGACCGCCGAGCAGACCTGGCCCGCCTCGGGGAGCTGATCCCGGCCGAGTTCCCCGGCCGCCACGTCCTCGAGGTGGCGGCCGGCACCGGCTACTGGACCGTGGCGATCGCCGAGGCCGCCGCAACCGTTCACGCGACGGACGCGAACCCCGGCGAAAATGACCTGACGTGACCGCGCGGCAGGGCAGCGGCAGCGCCCGGCCGCCGCATACGTTCGGTGCCATGCAGAGACTGTCGGCAATCACCTACCGGCTGCCGTACTCACCGGCCTCGACCGACTTCCTCGCCCACCTGCGGGCACTGCTCACCCGCGTCCCGTACGCCGGAACCGCACCCGGCCGGTTGCAGCTCACCCCGCCGTGGCCGGCCGGCGCACTCCCGGTAACCGCTTTCGAGGTCGCGAACGTCCCGTCCGCGGAGATCCGGTTCGGTGACGCCTGGTCGCTCGGCACCGACGCAGGGTCCTGGTCGCCGACGCAGACGGCCGCCGCCCTCGGTTGGAGCACAGTCGGCACCTCTGCGCCGGATGCCACCTCCAGCCGTGCAGCGCCGGCGGCCGCGCCCGGCCATGAAACCCCGGCTGCTGCGATTGAGGATCTTGCGAACGCGCACGTGGGGTTGTCCGGCTCGGGCAACGATGCGTCCACTCAGGCGGTACCGGATGCTGGCATCGGCATGGCCGAGTTCGCGCAGCGCCTTGCCGGCCACGTCGTGGCGGTCGACCACACCGGCATGAACCTTCCGGCGGCGGCCGTGCCACCCGAGCGTTGGCAGGCGATCGTGCATGCCGTCGCCGGGGTCTCGACCTTCTATCGGTACCCGACGGGTGAACCCTGGCTGTTCGTGCTCCCGTCGAACGAGGCCGAGTACGCGACCGACATCGACGCCTTCGCCGACGGCCGCGAGCCTCGCTTCGAGCTGGTCCGCGACGAGTGGCTGGACGGCCCGCTGTGGCAGTTCGCGCTGCGCACCGACCTGTCCCGGCCCGACCTGGAGGCGATGTTCCCCGACCCGGTCGGCGCCGCGTTCCCCGGCCTCGGCGAGGTGTTCCGCGCCGTCACTGTCCGCAGCCCATGGCCCGGCCTGCAGATCCGATTCGACCTGTACTACAGCCGCATCGATGCCGTCACCGACCGCGCCGGCGCCCTCACCGATTGGGAGACCGGCGAGTGGCTCGTGACGGCGGGCGGCCGGATCAAGCGCGACGACGGGTCCGAGCCGAACGCCATTGAGACTGAGCGCGTTCGCGAGGACCGGCGCACAGCCGTGGCCGGCAACGACCTCACCCAGGGCGTCGCCGCGGACGTACGAAAGAATGGCGCCTCATGAGCGACCACAACGCTTCGATGCCCTCGGCTCACCTGGCGTGGCGGTCGTAACAGTATGTCGAACCGCCGCCGAGCGTCGCTCATTGTGGCTGCCTGCCTGCTGGCCGCTGTCGGCCTGTTCCTGGCGTACCTGCGCATGGCCCGCGCCGTCACCGTCAACAGCGACGGCGCGAGCAACGCGCTGCAGGCCTGGGACCTGTTCCACGGCAACCCGCTGCTGCGCGGGTGGACGTTGTCGGACGTGTCGTTCTACCCGACGGAGCTGATCCAGTACGGCCTGATACAGCTCGTCACCGGCGTCACCACGGACCAGATCCACGTCGCCGCTGCAGTCACCTGGCTACTGGTCGTCGTGATGGCGGTCTGGCTCGCCTGCTCGATCACGCGAAACCGCACGACCACCCTTGCGGATCGGCCGAAACCGGGCACCGGCGACCGGCCGGCCACCGACGGCGACGACGCCTCCACCACCGGAGATCGCACAGACGTCGCCAGTGACCTCACGGCCAGCGCTGCAGACGGCACGGCCACCACCGCAACTGCAGACGGCACGGCTGCCACTGCAACTGCAGACGGCACGGCTGCCACTGCAGAGGTCACCGCCACCGGCCGCACTGCCGCCACCGGGCAGTCTCGAACGGTCCCCGTCGGATTCTCGAGCAGCGCGGGTCTCCGCGTCGGCGCGGGCGAGCAGCGCGGAGCCGCCGGCGGCTGGCTTGCGGCCGCGATCACGCTGGCGATCCTGGCCGTGCCGGCGCCGGGCCTGGGCTACCAGACGCTGCTGTCCTCGCCGAATCACACCGGATCGGCGGTACCGCTCCTGCTGGCCTGGCTGCTCGTGGAGCTGGTCCGCGACCGTGCGTGGCTGCCGTACGTAGTCGCCACGGTGCTCGCGTGGGGTGCGCTCGGTGACCCGCTGATCACGTTCGTGGGCGCGGCGCCGCTCGTGATCGTCACGGCCCTGCGAGCGCTGCGGCGGCGCGACTTCCGGGGGCTCGATGCGCGGCTCGCAATCGCGGGCCTGGCCTCGGTGGCGATGTCACACGCCGGCATTTGGCTGATCGAACGCGTGGGCGGATTGCATGCGCCACGTCCGCCGATTCAGCTGTCGCCGGTGTCGGAGTGGCCCGATCGCGCCGCGACGGTGGGACGGATGGCCGCAATCCTGTTCGGTACGACCCGGCCGGCCGTTCACGCACGCTGGGTGGAGGGCGTGCTACAGGCGGTACACCTGCCGGGTCTTGTTCTGGCCATCGTCGCGCTGTCGCTCACCGTGATCGCCGTGCTACGCGGCACCGCGGACCGCGTCGACGCCGTGCTGGCGGTCGCGATCGTTTGCGATATCGGCGCCGAGATCGTTTCGACGCTGCCGATCGACCTGCTCGCAACCCGCGAAATCGCCCCAGCGCTGCCGATGTCCGCCGTCCTGGCCGGCCGGCTGATCGTCCGCTGGCTGCGGTCGCCCGCGTCCGGCGCGTTGCCGCCTGTGCCCGGCGCGATCCCACGCACGTCGATCGCCGCCTCCGTCTCCATACCGGCGGCCAACTCCGTCCGCAACGGCGTGCACGGCGTCGTTGCCGGTCAACGACTGGCGCGGGCCGGCCGTGGCCTGCTCGCAGTAGTTCTGGCAGCACAGCTGGTGACTCTCGTGGCGTACGCCCCGCCGCGCGCCGAGCCGATTGAGGGCCAGGAGGCCGCGAACTGGCTGCTGCAGCAGGGCCTGCGGTATGGGCTGGGTTCCTACTGGGTCTCGAACAACATCACCGTCGGCACATCACGCAAGGTCACCGTGGTGCCGACGCTCAGTGGGCCCGGCAAACTGGTCGGGATGTGCTGGCAGACGCACGACGACATGTACGACGCCGCTAAGCACGACGCCAGGTTCGTGCTGTTGGAGAAGCAGCGCCCGATGTACGGCACGCCCGCCGACGTGCTGCAGCAGTACGGCCAGCCGATAACGCGGCGTGATTTCCCGGCATACGTGATCTTCGTGTACGACCGCAACCTGCTGGACGGCTTCACCACAACCTGCTGACGCGAACCGCCCGCTCAACGCCGACGCCGTCTCATCGCGACCCACCGGCGACAGCGACAGCGACCCGCGCAACGCCGTCGCCGCCTCGCCAAACCGGCCGGGGGGAGCGAGGACCCCCCTGCACCGCGACCCCAGCGATACGGGCCTCATCCGAGGGCGGCGCCGGTCGCTCAACGCTGGCGCGGCCTCGACCCGCGGGCGGTCACGGGCGGGCGGCGGCGTAGAGGATCTCGCGCATCCCGGGGAGCTGCTCGTGGTCCTCGCGCCACAGCAGGCGCAGGCTCAGATCGGGCATCGGCAGGCCGAGGCGGACGAGCGTGCCCGCTCGCACACTGTCGGTGACGGCGAACTCTGGCAGGAGCGAGACGCCGAGGCCGTGCTCCGCCCAGGCGCGCATGACGGATACGCCGCCGGCCCGCACGCGCTTGGGGCCGGCCCCGAACAACCGTTCGCCGGCCAGCCAGAACGAGCATTCGGGCCGGTTGACGAGCAGCGACTCACCCTCGAGATCCGCGGCGACGAGGCTGTGACGCTCCGCGAGCGGGTGCGTGGGTGCGGCGATGAGCGCGAGCGGGACCGGCTCCAGGTCGAGGTACGTAAGCGGGCCGGCCGGCGGCGCGAACCCCAGCCCGCCGATGTCGTTTCCGAAGTCGAGCAGTAACGCCGCGTCAAGTTGGCCGTCGAGGACGCCGCTGAGCAGGCCGTCGCGGGCCCGATCGACGTGGACCTCGACGTCGATGTCGGGCCGTCGCTGCGCGAAGCGGGCCAGGACGGCCGGAACGTAGACCTCGGCGATGGTCTCGAGCGCGCCGAGGCGCAGCGGGCGCCGCTCGTCGCGTACGTCGCGGATGGCCGCGTCGGCCTGTGCGAGCAATGTCCTCGCCCAACCCTGCAGGCGTTTGCCGGCCGTGGTGAGCTCCATGCCCCGCGGGCCGCGAACGAACAGCCGGACACCGAGCGTGGTCTCCAGCGTCCGGATCTGCTGGGAGACCGATGACGGCGCGAGGTCGAGCGCAATTGCGGCGTCGGTCACCGTCCGGTACCGGATGACTGCTTCGAACGTCCGCAGTTGGCGCAACTCCATGTCGTGACCAAGCCCGTGGAGCGTTCGGAAATTCCGAATGCTGCATGCGGCCCAGCCGGTGGAGCAGTAATCGCGGTCTGACGCATCGTCATCGTCGTCACGCCACTCCTCCGTTCCCTGGGGTTGCCCGAATCATGAGCGTTCAGCATTCAGTCGAACACAGCACGTCGCAGGCGGCGCCTGGCGGTCGAGGGCGCCGGCGGGTGCTCGCCGGCATTTCGCTCGGGTACTTCATGGTCCTGCTCGACATGACGGTGCTGTCCGTCGCCGAGCCGGACCTCGCGGCGTCGCTGCACACGTCGGTTGCCGGCCTGCAGTGGGCGACCAGCGGGTACACGGTGACGTTCGCCGCACTGCTGCTGTCCGCGGGCGCCGTCTCCGACCACTACGGCGACTCCCGGCTGTTCCGGGCCGGTATCGCCGTATTCGCGGCCGCGTCACTGCTGAGCGCGCTCGCGCCCACACTGTGGGTGCTCGTGCTGCTGCGGGCCGTCATGGGCGTCGCGGCGGCGGCCTGCGTGCCCGCTTCGATGTCGTTGATCGCCCGCCTGTACCCGGAGCCGGCCGCCCGGGCCCGAGCGATCGCGACCTGGGCCGCGACGAGCGGCGCGGCGGTCGCCGCGGGCCCGATCGCCGGCGGCGCCCTGGTCAATGCGGCCGGCTGGCGCGCGGTGTTCCTGGTCAACGTGCCGATCGGCCTGCTGGTGCTCGCCCTGGTCGTGAACCGGTCCGGGAAGCATCGATCGACGGTAATCATCCCGGGTACCAGCGGTGACGGGCCGGTGCGACGGATCGACTGGCCGGCCCAGCTACTCGCCGCAGTCGTGCTGGCTCTGGCCACGGACACCCTGATCGCCGCCGGCGCGCGCCACTGGTTGCACACTGGGGTCGCCGCCGCTGCCACAGCGGTGGCACTCGCAGCATTTCTCTGGCTCGAGCGGCGCAGCACGGCGCCGGTGCTGAACCGGCAGCTGCTGCGTGTCGGACGGGTGCGCGCCGCCCTGCTCGTCGGCGCCGCGGTGAACTTCGCGCTGTCGGGAGCCCTGTTCGTCCTGCCCCTGCTCCTGCAGCGGCATCTGGATCCGTTCCGTACCGGGCTCGCGTTCCTGCCGCTCACGGTGCCGTTCGTCGCGAACCCGCCGGTGACGGGCCGGATCGTCGCTCGCGTCGGCCCGTACGGGCCGATCGTCGCCGGCCTGGCCCTGATGACCGGCGGTGGTGCCGTGCTCGCGACCGCGTTGTTCGCCCGCGCGCCCTATCCGTGGCTGGCGCTGGGCCTGCTGATGACCGGTTTCGGTGTGTCGTTCGCGCTGCCGGCCCTGACGAGCGCGATCGTCACCGCGGCACCGCAAGGGACGACAGGGGCGGCCGCGGGTGTGCTCAACGCCGTACGGCAGAGCGGCGCCATCGTCGGCGTCGCCGTGATGGGTGCCGCGGTGGCGTCGGGTGCGGGTTGGTCTCTGGTCATCGCGGCGGCGGTGTGCGCGCTGGCACTGGCCGTCTTCGCCCTCGCCGGCCGCGTACGTCGCGCAGCGTAGCCGACACGGGCCCAAACGTGCGCGAGCGGATGCCGGCCGGGCACGGCGCCGATGACCGTGGGTCGAGCGGCGTAGCGGATACGGACCGCGACGTGCCCGATCGGATGCCGACCGGCACAGTGCCAGTGACCGGAGTGTGATGTGGCCGCACACAGAGTGACCCACGCCGAGCTGAGACGGTCGAATCCCGCATCCCGGTTTCACCGCACCGGAGATAGGCTGAATTGAGCTTAAAAATGGCGTGGTTGTCATGTTCTTGTTTGTTTTCTTGTTGATTGTGGCGATCGTCGGGTTCGCGGGCAGCATCCGCATCGTCCGGCAGTACGAGCGTGGTCTGATCTTCCGGCTGGGCCGGTTGCGACAGGCCACCCGAGGGCCGGGACTGGCGATGATCGTGCCTGTGATCGACCGGATGCAGAGAGTGAGCCTGCAGATCGTCACGTTGCCGGTACCGGCGCAGGACGGGATCACGCGGGACAACGTCACGGTCAAGGTGGACGCGGTGGTGTACTTCCGCGTCGTCGACCCGGTCCGGGCCGTCGTCGAGGTGCAGGACTACATGTTCGCCGTCCTCCAGGTGGCGCAGACGTCGCTGCGGTCGATCATCGGCAAGAGCGACCTCGACGAGCTGCTGACCAACCGAGAGCGGCTCAACCAGGGCCTGGAAGTCATGATCGACAACCCGGCGATCGAGTGGGGCGTGCACATCGACCGAGTGGAGATCAAGGACGTGTCGCTGCCGGAGTCGATGAAGCGGTCGATGTCCCGGCAGGCGGAGGCCGAGCGCGAGCGGCGCGCGCGGATCATCACGGCCGACGGCGAACTGCAGGCGTCGCGCAAGCTGGCCGACGCCGCCACCGCGATGGCGGGGACGCCGACGGCGCTGCAACTGCGCCTGCTGGAGACGGTTGTCGAGGTGGCCGCCGAGAAGAACTCCACGCTGGTACTGCCGTTCCCGGTCGAGCTGCTGCGCTTCCTGGAGCAGCGGGCGCAGGAGCCCGCCACCGGGCCGTCAGACGCGGAGCTTCCCGCCGACCAGGCGTACGTCCGTGCGGCCTGATGATCGGATCTTTTGCTGCTTCAGATAAAAGTTAAGCCACTGTCATGCAGAAGCCCTGGACAGCGCGTCCGGAGGCGCTCTACCGTGTGCGGCACAACACGGCGCGTTGCGTTCGTGTAGGAGCCGTGTCGTGCAGACAGCGCCACGACACCACGGAGCTCTCCGGGGTGGGGTGCAGAGGGTCCGGCCGGGGGAGCCCCCGGCCGGAGCACCACAGGCCGGGGCGGTTGACCGGTGCGGTCCGGGATCGGGATTCCCGGCCGCACCGGAGACCGAAGACACGACACTCAGACAGGGCCGCCGGCGAGTAACGCCGGCGGCCCTCTCTGCGCTTCTTAGTTGGTGCGGGCCAGCCGCCCGCTCTTTCGTCGCCGCTCGGGCAACTTTCTACGTTCCTAACAGAAGTTTGTTCGATGAGAACTCAACTTTTGTCGGCGGCACTCTTTCTTTCGAAAGAATCGACGTATACGGTGACGGCTATGCGTTGATCGAGCCAGTCGCTCGCCCCGCTACGCGGGATCCCGGCGAGCACTGAGGCGCCACTCGGTACAACGTCGCCGCACTGCCACACCCCGCGATCGACTCTCTCGGCATGCCTTCCCTCCGGGCGCGCCGTGCCCGCACCCAACCCCCGTCCCCGGCCGGATGTGCTCGCCAACGGCTGCCGCCTCGCGTCTTCGGCGGCCCGCGCATCCGGCACCGCCCCACGGAGGAGGTTTTATGTCCAGCCCTCCGGGCCGTCGCCGTACCGCGGTCGCCGGCCTGCTCGCCCTCATTGCGTCACCGCTGGTCGCAACGAGCTCGACGTCCACGCCCGCGCTCGCCGCGCCGGCTCCCTCGAGCAACGGCATGCAGTACAAGGTGCTGGTCTTCACCAAGGCCGCCGGCACCGCGAACCCTTCGACCGCGGCCGGCGTCAACGCGATCAAACAGCTGGGCAACCAGCTGCGGTTCACCGTCGTGGACACCAACGACGCCGGCAAGTTCGACAAGGCCCACCTCGACCAGTACCGCGTCGTCGTCTTCCTCAACACGTACGGCGATGTGCTCGACGCGTCGCAGCAGGCGGCGTTCGAGCAGTACTACCGCGACGGCGGCGGATTCGTCGGCGTCCACTCGGCGATCGAGACCGAGACCGACTGGTCGTTCCTTACCGACATCCTCGGTACCAGAGCGTCCGGCTCGTCCAACGTCACGCAGGCCAGGATCAAGGTGGCCGACCGTGTCCACCCGGCTTCGAAGAGTCTGCCGGAGTCGTGGAACCGCACCGACCAGTGGTACAACTTCACCTCCAACGTGCGCGGCTTCTCGCACGTGCTCGCGACCGTCGACGAGACCACCTACGCCGGCGGCACGATGGGGTCCGACCACCCGATCACCTGGTGCAAGGACTACCAGGGCGGCCGGTCCTTCTACACCGGGCTGGGCGACACCGCGGCGAGCTTCGGCACGCAGGACCTGCGCGCGCACCTGGGCGGAGCCATCCAGTGGGCCGCCGGTGTGACCGACGGCGACTGCGGCGCCACCGTGCTGGCCAACTACCAGATGGAAACCATCGCGGCCCCGCCGAACATCGGCGAGCCGATCGGCTTCGACGTCATGCCCGACGGCCGCGTCCTGCAGACCGACCGCCGCGGCATCCTGCGGCTGCACGACCCGGCGGCGAACACCAGCCACGTGCTGGCCCAGATCCCGGTCTACACGGCGAGTGAGGACGGCCTGTACGGCCCGGCGATCGACAACGACTTCGCCACCAACCACTGGGTGTACCTGTACTACTCGCCACAGACCCAGGACGCGCCGTATCCGCAGACAACGCCGACCGCGAACTCCCCGACCACCGGCGCCGACCCGAGCGTCTGGGACCCGTGGAAGGGCTACTTCCAGCTGTCGCGGTTCAAGTTCGTCGACGGGCCCAGCCCGACCATCGACCTGTCGACCGAGCAGAAGATTCTCAAGGTGCCGGTCGACCGGGGCGCCTGCTGCCATGTCGCGGGCGACATCACCTTCGACAAGGACAACAACCTGTGGATGGTGACCGGCGATGACACGCCGGCCGGCGGCGGCAACTCCGGCGGCTTCGCACCGTTCAACGACATGATGACCACGACCGGGCAGTACAACGCCCCTTACGTCGACGCCCGGCGCTCGGCGCAGAACACCAACGACCTGCGCGGCAAGGTCCTGCGCATCAAAGTGCAGGGCGACGGCTCGTACACCATCCCGGCGGGCAACCTGTTCACCGGTAACGAGGAGGGCGGCGGGAAGACCCGGCCCGAGATCTACGCCATGGGCTTCCGCAACCCGTTCCGGATCACGGTGGACAGCGACGGCGTCGCGTACGTGACCGACTACTCACCCGACTCCTCGACGCCACAGGTGTACCGGGGGCCGGCGGGCACCGGCCGGATGGAGATCGTGCGGCGCCCGTCCAACTACGGCTGGCCGCTGTGCTACTCCCCTGACCTGCCGTACTACCGGTGGAACTTCAACACCTCGACGCCGCTGGACAACCCGCCGCAGGCGTTCGAGTGCAACAACCCGGACCACGGCCCCGCCAACACATCGCGGTGGAACACCGGCCTGACGTACGGGCCGCCGGTCGCGCAGCCGGACATGTGGTACTCCTTCCAGGACAACAACGCGGCCAACCCGCTCGGCACGCCCTGCGCGGCGTACTACATGCAGAGCCCGGCCGGGAAGTGCCCGCAACTGTTCCCCGAGCTCGGCACCGGCGGCGTCGGCCCGCACGGCGCGGCCAAGTACGAGTTCGACGCGAACAACCCCAACCCGACGAAGTTCCCGGCGTACTACGACGGATCCATCTTCTTCGGCGAGTTCACCCGCGACTACCTGCGGGAGATCCGCCTGGACTCGTCCGGTCACGTCTTCAAGATCAACGATCTGCTCAGCTGCGGCCAGGGTCCCGTGACAGCGGCCCGACCGTTCCTGTGCGACAACCCCATGGACATGAAGTGGGGCAAGGACGGCAACTTCTATCTGCTGACGTACGGTGACGGCTTCTTCACAGCCAACCCGGACGCCCTCATGGTGAAGTTCAGCTACGTCAAGGGCACCCGGGCACCGATCGCGAAGCTCTCCGCCACCCCGACGGACGGCGTCGCACCGCTGACGGTCGCGTTCTCCAGCGACGGCTCGAACGACCCGGACCCGGCCGACTCCATCAAGTTCGCCTGGGACTTCGACGGCAACGGCACGACCGACTCGGCCGACCCGAACCCGACCTTCAACTACACCACCAATGGCGTATACACGGCGCGCCTGACCGTGACCGACTCCAGCGGCAAAACGGCATCGGCCAACACGACCATCACCGTCGGCAACACCTCACCGACGGTGAAGGTCAACGTACCGATCGAGGGCGGCATGTTCGCCTTCGGCGACACGATCCCGTTCAACGTGACGGTCACCGACCCGCAGGACGGTCAGATCGACTGCTCCCGAGTACAGGTGACGTTCGTGCTCGGCCACGACAGCCACGGCCACGCCGAGTCCACGGCGACCGGCTGCTCCGGGACGCTGCCCACCTTCGCCGAGGACGTCTCGCACGGCGGCAACGTGTTCGGCGTGATCAGCGCGTCGTACACGGACCTCGGCGGCCCTGGTGGCGTCCCGGCGCTGACCTCGGTCTCGCAGACGACCATCCGGCAGAAGAAGCAGGAGGTCGAGTTCGCCGTCGACCAGTCCGGCACCAACACCGCGGCGACCGCGGACACCGGTGGCGGGCTGCAACGCGGCAGTCTCGGCAGCGGTGACTGGATCGCGCTCAACGGCACGATCAACCTGCAGAACATCAATTCGGTGACGTTCCGTACGTCAGGTGGCAGCGGCGCGGCCGGTACCGGCTCGGTCGAGGTCCACCTGGACGCCGTGGACGGTCCGACCCTGACGACGGTCACGATCGCGGCCACGGCGAACGCGACCACGTATCAGAGCCAGACCTTCCCGATCACCGACCCCGGCGGCGCGCACCGGATCTACCTGGTGTTCCGACCCGTCGCGGGCGGGCCGACGAACAACTTCTTCAACCTCAACTGGGTGGAGTTCGGCGGCCAGGGCGTGAGCGCGCCCTAGCACCACCACCCGGGGCGGGGTGCGTCACCCCGCATCACGCCGCACCCCGCCCCGGTCTGAACCACACGCACATCAGCAGAGGAGCATCAGTGTCCAAGAACATCAGCCGTCGCCGGTTCATCGCCGGCGCGGGTCTCACGGCGGCCGCCGCGTTCACCCCGCTCGGCCCGGCCTCCGTCTTCGCCCCCACGGCGGCGAGCGCCGCCAACGGCCGGCTCATCCCCGACGGCAAGCTCGGCACCATCGCATACAGCCAGCGTGACGTGCCGACCCGGCTCGGCATCGCCGCGAGCGCCGCGCTCGGCGTGGCCCCGACGATGGGGTACCTGGGCGGCCCCAACTTCCCGCACGACCCGACCGACCTCGGGCCGCTCGTGCCGCTGCCCGGCGGCTGGCTGGAGCTGTTCGAGTTCCTGGCCAAGGCCGGCTTCAAGCAGATCGAGTTCGCCGGCTACGGCCAGAACGCCAACAACCCCGGCGGCGCCGCGCCCAACCCGGCGCCGGGCGGGACGACCACCGCGGCGTCGCGCGCGGCGTACCTCGCCTACGCCCGGACCCTGCGCGGGTACCTCGACAGCTTCGGGCTGGAGGCGATCGGCAACCACGGGTTCGTCCCGAACACGTGGAACGGCCCGGGCAGCGCCGGCGGCGCGATGACCACCGAGGACTACAACCGGCTGCAGACCGAGCTCGAGTTCGCCTCGATCCTCGGCACGCCGTTCATGGGCACGGGCAACGACCCCACGAGCGCGAACAACCGCAACATCGAGCCGTGGACGGTCGCGGGCGAGAAGTGGAGCGCGCTGAACGAGATCAGCGTGCAGCAGTGGGACATTCACATGTACACCCACAACCACTCGCCGGCGTACAACTTCCTGCAGGACGGTCCGCTGGTCACCGTGACCCAGGACCGGATCACCGGCGCGCCGATCGCCCCGACCCAGGTCCGCGGCGAGTCCGGCAAGCGGCTCATGCAGCACTACCTCGACATCACCGACCCCAGCCTCGTCGTCATCGAGATGGACGTGTACTGGGCCCACGTGGCGCAGCACCAGCACCGCTGGCGCTACGACTGGAACGGCAACCGCGTCGAGGACATCTTCGACCCGATGGCCCAGGTCGCGAAGCAGACCCAGCGGTACGCGCTGTTCCACGCCAAGGACGGCGACGCGACTACGCAGGCCGACGGCGTCGGCGACGGCTACACGATGATTCCGTTCGGTGACGCCCGCAGCGACATCGACTACAAGAAGTTCTACCGGGGCATCGGTGCCAAGGGCTACCACAACTCGAACTACGAGCAGGACAACGCCCCCGGCGGTAACGCGGACCCCGGGCAGTCGCTACGTTTCTCCAAGATCAGCGCCGCCGGCATGGCCGGTCTGCGAGGCTGACAGTTTCACCAACGGTGGCCGCGCCCCGGGTACGCCGGGGGGCGGCCACCGCCGCATTGCCTTTGTCGCCGCCGGGTCCCGGAAGCACTGCCGAAGCTTTCGGTCGGAAAAACCCATTGAGCATTCCTTCCGCGTTGCCGTAGGTTGCCTGCGGCCCGTCGCCGTGAGGACAGAGGACACATCCGCGTGACCCCGCCTGCTCTTTAGACCTGACACGTCTTGCGCTCACCTGTAGCCGACGCTCCCGTCGGTTCTGCCGGGCTGCCCTCGCGCGCCCGGTCATACAGCGTTCGAGGCCGCGCGTAATCGGCCTCGTGTCGGGTCTACAGAGATCAGGTCTCGAGAGATCATGTCTTCACAACCTCATACCGTGCTGCCCTGGGTCGTTCGTCGGACCAAGCTGCCTCTGCTGTCGTTGCGGTGCATGGACTGCCGGTCGGAGTCGGCCACCACCGGCGAGGGCAGGTTCCGCGTCAACGCCAACGGCAAGCTGCTGGACGTGTGGCTGCTGGTCCGCTGCATATCCTGCAATCGGACGAGCAAGCTCACCGTGCACGAGCGAATGCCGGTCAGCTTCTTCGATCCGGACGAGCTCCACCGGTACCACATCAACGATCCGGAAATGGTGGCGTCCAGGTTGTTGGATCCGTTGCTCGCCCGGCGCAACCGCTTCGTCCTGGACTGGACGGGGGCCTGGCGGCTGCACACCCCGTCGGCATGCCTCGACGAGGCGTGGCCGGTCCAGGTCGAGGTCGTCTTCGAGGATCCGGTACCGGTGCGCCCGGAACGGCTCATCGCGCACGCGCTCGGCTTCAGCAGGCCCGAGGTACTGCGCCGGATCAAGTGCGACATTTCGCTGCGCCGTCCGACGATCGCCGGATTCACCTTTACCGTGACGGCCGGGGATTAGCGGCAATGCCCGATTAGTTGAGGCTTCGGGCTTGGTGTCAGCCGTGTCTTGAGACGCGGGTGGCGAGGCTCCGGGTATCAAGGTTTGTTACTCCAAGCTTGAACCGGGAGCCTCGCCGTTGCCCGAATCTGCGTCTCGACAGGCCCGAACAGGTGCTGACCGTTAGAGTCGTGAACCATGGGCGTTGACGTCGAGCTCGTGCAGGACGCGACGGACGAGGTGCTGAAGGCGTTCGGCCGGCTGCTGCCGCAGCTGTCACGATCCGCCGAACCGCTCGACGCCGAGGCGTTGCGGACCTTGGTCGCCTGGCCGGGCAACCGGCTGCTCGTCGCTCGCGTCGACGGCGAGATCGTCGGCGCGTTGACGTTGGTGATGTTCCCGATTCCGACCGGCTGGCGCGCCTGGATCGAGGACGTCGTCGTGGACGAGTCGGCACGGGGCCAGGGCGTCGGCGCGGCGTTGACCCGGGAGGCAGTCGCGGTGGCGCAGGCGGCCGGAGCCCGCACCGTCGACTTGACATCCCGGCCGTCGCGCGAGGCGGCGAACCGGCTGTACGAGCGGCTGGGTTTCGAGCTGCGGGACTCGAAGGTGCACCGGCTTTCGGCCATCGCTGGCGGCCGCGAATCAGCGAAGTAGTGATTTCCGCTGCTGGAGGCGGCCGCCCGCAGCAAGATCACGCCCAGTAGTTGGACATGGTCCCGGGTCGCCGGATCGCTGGCGACCAACCAGGTCCGCGCCTACGACCTGCCGCGTATGTTCTGCCGCAACGGCAACCCGGCCCCGATCGGGCAGGCGTTCGCCGAGTACGGCCGCATAGGGTAGGCGGCGTGGCGCTGCGACTTGTTCAGGCGAATTTCAAGGCTCGGGATGACGCGGCGCTCGGCCGGTTCTGGGCGGAGGCGCTCGGCTGGGTTTCCCACTCGAGTCCCGGTGCGACCAGCGTTGTACCCGTGGGCTTCGTCTGGACGGACCCCGACGCCCCTGTCTGCGTCGATGTCATCGCCGTCCCGGACCCCGAAACGGTGAAGTACCGCGCACACATCGAACTCGCCACCACCTCGGCAGCCCATCAGGCGGAGTTGGTCGCGCGCCTGAAGGAGCTCGGCGCGACGCCCGCCGATGTGGGCCAGGGCGACGTCCCGTGGACGGTGCTGGCCGACTCGGAGGGCAACGTGTTCTGTGTGCTGGAGCCTCGTGAGATGTACCGGGACACCGGGCCGATCGCCGCGGTAGTGGTCGACTGCGCGGACCCGCGGGCCATGGCCCGGTTCTGGGGCGAGGCGATGGACTGGACGCTGCACGAGGTGACCGACGATCGTGCGCTGCTGCGCTCGGCCAAGGATGTCGGGCCGTATCTGGAGTTCCTCCGCACGCCCCATCTGCACGACCTGTCGCACCGCGTCCATCTCGACGTGGTGCCGTATCGCGGTGACGGTCAAGCAGCCGAGGTGGCCCGGCTGCAGACCCTCGGCGCGACGCCCGCCGACGTCGGCCAGGGCAACTTCCCATGGGTCGTCCTCGCCGACCCTGAGGGCAACGAGTTCTGCGTCCTCGCTCCGGCCTGACGCGGAGCATCCCCCGTCTACGCGCCGGCCGGCGGCAAGCCGCTCGATTTCCAGAGGCCGAGAGCGTGTCGATGACGTGCGGGACAACGTCGGCTGCCGTCTCCTGCTTCTGCCGGTGGGTCCGTCCGTCAGGGCCGGAGTCGAGATCGACATCCACCAGCTCCGCCACGCCCACGCTATCGACCTCATCAACGCGCGCGTCTCCGTCGACGTCGACGGCGTGCCGGCTCTCGGCCGACCGCTGACAGTCGCGAATCAGTGCTGGACGGGCCCGTCCGGCGCGTGATGCCGCAGGTACGCGACGGCGGCCTCAAGGAGCGCCGGCTCCTGTTCGAGGGCCCCGACGAGCAGGTTGCACCGCTGGCACAGCAGCCCTCGCACCCTGCCGGTCTGCTGGTCGTGGTCGACGGCGAGCCGCCGCGCCCGCCCCTTGTACGTCACCGCCTCGGCCTCGCGGCAGATGGCGCACACGCCGGCCTGTGCGGCGAGTTTGGCGGCGTAGTCCTCGGGCCGTAGCCCGTACGCAGTGCGCAGGACCTGTCGGTGAGCCTCGATGCCGCCCGTGGCTGCGTACCGGGTTCTCCGCGCGCTGTTGGTGCAGGTCTTGCAGTCGGCCCGGTATCCGCCGGCGCGAACGGTTGCCGGGTTCCGGTAGAAGTCGCTGACCGGCTTTGTCTCGCCACAGGTGCGGCACTGCTTCGTCACCGATCGACCGTACTACACCACACTGCCAGTCTCACGTCGCGCATAACCGTCATTATGGTGTATGCCGTCGCGCGGCGTTCGAGAGCTTCCGCAGCGCCGTGGCGGGCAATTATCGAATTACTGGTAATAGCAATTCAATAATTCGGCGCGCCGTGGCGACCGGCGACCTCGCGGTCCCCTACGCTGTGCCCCGTGACTGAGTCTCGTATCGACGTGCGGCTCGACGCCAATGGATCACCGGCCGGCGAGTGGGTCGTCGAGGAGCACGGCGGCGACGACCGGCCGTGCGGGTACTGCGGACGCCCCGTCCCGCAGCGCAACGCCGCCGGGCGGCCGTTCCGGTACTGCCGCGACAACGAGGGCGAATGCCAGCGCAACGCCCGCAACGCGCGGATGCGGCAGCGCACGTCGCCAGGGCTGCCCGGCCAGGTCGCCCGCGCGTTCGAGATCGCCGAACGGCTCGACCAGGCGCTGACCGACCTCGTCGAGGCGCTGCACGCCGAGGTGTCCACCACCGGCATCGAGCGGCGCGTCGCCGAGGCACGCGCCGAGGCCGCCGCCGGGCTCGTCACCGCGCACGCCGAACGCGACGACGCCCGCGAGGAGTCCCGCCGGGCCCGGGCGGAACTGCACGAGGCGCGGGCCGAAGCGGTACGCCTGCGTGCCGAGGCCGACGAGTCACACGCGACGGCGATGCAGGCCCGCGGTGACCTGCTGCAGGCGGAGGCGGACCTGCAGGCGGCCCGCGACGACACCGAGCACGTGCGGGGCGAGAGCATCGCCCGGCTCACCGAGGCGCAGCAGCGGGTGGATGCCGCGGAGGAGCGGTCCCGGCGTACCGCAGCGGAAGCCGAACAGCAAAGCCGGCGCGTCGCCGCGGAGGCCGAGGAGCGGGTCCGCGCCGCCGAGGAGCGCGCCGAACGGCGGGTCGCCGAGGCGAAGGCGGCCGCCGCCGCGACGGTCGCCGAAGCCCGCGCACAGGCGGATCAGACGATTGCCGCGGCACGCAAACAGGCAGAGCAGGCGGTCGCCGAGGCAAAGGCCGACGCCGCGGCCACCGTCGCCGAGGCGCGCACGTCGATGGAACGCGCCGTCGCCGACGCCCGCACGGCCGCCGACCGGGCGATCGCCGAGGCACGTGCGGACGGTGACCGCAAGCTCACACAGGCGCAGGCCGCGGCCGACGAGTCGATCGCCGCGACACGGGCGACGGCGGAGCAGGCCATCGCGCAGTTCCGGGAGTCGATCGACAGCACGTCCGCGGAACGTGACGCGGCCCGCCGGGAGGCGGCCACGGAGTCGGCACTTCGCGCCGAGGCGTACCGCGAACGCGACGCCGCCCGCGACCTCGCCGGCAGCGCGCTACGCGAGCGTGACGTCGCACACACGGCGATCGAACGGGCGCTGCGCGAAGGCGCCGAGACCGAGAGCCGGCTGCAGCGCCGCCTCGACGCCGAAGGCGCACGCGCCGCGGCGGCCGAAGCGGGCCTGATCTCGGCACGTGAGGAGCTGGTACGGCTGCGCGCCGAAGCGGACCGGGCCCGCGACTGGGCCGACGATCTCCGCGATCAAGTGACGCAACTCACGTCGGCACTCACCCGGCTGACCACCCAGGAACCGGGGTCCCGCCCCGGAGGGTGATCAGCGTCAACCTGTAGGGTGACCTGCCGAAACTACGATGGGTGAGGCGCGCCACGAAACGACCGAACTGGTCGATCATTGAAACCCAACGTAAAATCAGGGTACCGACCCGGCGACTAACCTACCGCTGTCCCGGGTAGGTCGTGTAATCTGCCCGCCCGCGGTGGGAATCGTCAGACCACGTGGCGTCGTTGGTTACAGCGAAGCGCAACACGATTCGAAGGGGAAGACCGACCATGGGCGAGCGCATGCTGCGCGGCAGCCGTCTCGGAGCCGTCAGCTACGAGTCCGACCGCAACACCGAGCTGGCTCCGCGTCAGACCCGAGAATACCTGTGCGCGAAGGGGCACCAGTTCGAGGTTCCGTTCGCTGTCGACGCCGAGGTCCCGATGACCTGGGAGTGCAAGTTCGACGGCAGCGTGGCGCGGCTGGTCGACGGCAGCGAGCCCGAGCAGAAGAAGGCGAAGCCGCCGCGCACGCACTGGGACATGCTCCTCGAGCGGCGCACGATCGCCGAGCTCGAGGACATCCTCAACGAGCGCCTCGAAGAGGTTCGTCTGCGCCGCGGTCGCTCCGCCTGACAGCACGGACATCGTCGAAAGCCCCGGCCCCTCGCCGGGGCTTTCGACGTCCAGTAAAGCGACCGCGCACCTGCATTTCGGCACGGCGACCTGCCCGGACTTCACCCGGCGGCCCACGCGCCGGCGTGGCCGAGCACCAACCGAACGGCAGTCCTGTCACCCGGCCGCCGTGCCGCCGCATGCTCGGGCCCACGCACGGCGATAGGGTGCGCACGCAGCGCCGGTGGCGCCTAGGCCGGACTGATTGGAGCGCAGCATGGACCCAGAGCTACGCGCCGACTGCTCACGGTGTTTCGGGTTGTGCTGCGTGGCGCCGGCGTTCGCCCGTTCGTCCGACTTCGCGATCGACAAGCCGGCCGGGCACGCCTGCCCGAACCTGGGCGAGTCGTTCCGCTGCGGCATCCACACCCAGCTGCGCCAGCGCGGCTTCGCCGGCTGCACCGTCTACGACTGCTTCGGCGCCGGCCAGCACGTCGCCCAGGTCATCTACGAAGGCCGCGACTGGCGTCGCGATCCGGCGTCCGCGCCGCGGATGTTCGACGTCTTCGCCGCGGTCCGCGTTTTGCACGAATTGATGTGGTACCTCACCGAAGCCCGCGAACTCCCCCAGTCCACGCCGTTCCATGAGGCCCTGGACGACGCTCTGTCGGCAACCCGCGCACTGCGTGACGCCGCCGGCGACCTCACGCCCCAGGACGCGGAACGTCACCGGGAGCGCATCGCCCCACTACTGCGCGAAGTCAGTACGGCGGTCCGTATCACCCGCGCAAAATCACCCGGCAAGCACCTCATCGGCGCCAAGCTCCGCCGCGCCGATCTCCGCGGCGCCGACCTGCGCGGCGCGCTGCTCGTCGGCGCGGACCTGCGCGCGGCGGACCTGCGCGGCGCGGACGTCATCGGCGCCGACCTGCGGGGCGCGAACCTGGCCGGCGCCGATCTCAGCACGACGCTGTTCCTGATCCAGTCCCAGCTCGACGCCGCCGGCGGCGACGCGTCGACGAAGCTGCCGCCCCGGCTCAGCCGCCCGGGCCACTGGCGCCAGCAGCCTCGATGACCGCCCGCAGACCCCGCGTCCCCCGCGCCGGCGCCACACGCTCACAGCCGGGGGTTGCTGGGCAGCCTGAACGAAGCTTGGAGCCGCGCGAAGCCTCAAGCCGGGGCACCGGCTCGCGCGGCGCCCACGGCGGAGCCTGGGCGCCACGCGGAGCCTGGGCGCCACGCGGAGCCTGGGCGCCACGCCGGGCCTCAGGCCCGGACGTCGGCTTGCACGGCGCCCTCAGCGAAGCCCGAGCGCCACGCGGGGCCTCAAGCCGGGGCACCGGCTCGCACGGCGCCCTCAACGAGGCCTGGGCGCCGCGCGGAGCTTCAGGCCCGGACGTCGGCTTGCGCGGCGCCCTCACGCCGCTGGACAGCCGAGCGAAGCCCGGGTGTCATGTCGGGCCTCAGGCCGGGGCGCCGGCCCGCAGGGCGTCCTCGATCGTGTCGTGGACCGGGATCGGGCCGGTGAGTCCGACGACGCGCAGCAGGTTGGCCAAGGGCGGCGGCGGGGCTGCGAGGCGGAGGAAGCCGCCGGAGGCGACGCAGTGATTGTGGCCGTACGCGAAGGTGCCGAGGCCGATCGAGTCACAGGAGTCGACGTCGGCGAGGTCGACGACGATCCGGGCCTGGCCGGTGTCGAAGAGCGCGTGCATCGCCTCGCGGAGTTGTGGCGCGGTGGACAGGTCGATGGGGCCGTGCACCGACACGAGGGCGACGCCGTCCTCACGGTTCGTCACTGCAACATGCATAGTCAGATCCTGCATGTGATCGCCACGTTCCGCAGCAGCGTCAGTACCCGATCGGGTGACGCCCGGTGAGCGCGGGGCGGTGGCTGGCGGCGGCGACGCTGGCGCGCACGGCGGACTCCGGGGCCGGTGTCGTGGTGGTGCTCGCGTCGTTGCGGCAGTTCGGCGGGCCGGCGCAGGGTTCGCTGGTGCTGTCGGCGCTGCTGGTGCCGCATGTGGTGGCCGGGCCGTTCCTCGGGCTCGTGACCGACCGTGCCCGCAACCCCCGCGTGCTGCATGCGTGCTTCGTCGGCGTGTTCGGCGTCGCGCTCGGTGGCGTGCTGTCGTTGCTCGGCCACGCCCCGCAGCCGTTGGTCCTGGCGCTGGCGTTGATGGCCGGGTGTTGCGGTCCGATGATCTTCGGTGGGTTGTCGAGCCGGCTGGACGATGTGGTGGTCGAAGAGCGGCGGCGCCGGTTCCGTGGGCTGGATGCGGCCACGTACAACGTTGCGGACATCGCTGGGCCGGCGGCGGGTGCGGCGTTGGTGGTGTCGGCGGGCGCGCCGATCGCGGCGGCGGTGCTGGCGGGCTCGTGTCTCTGCGCCGCCGTGCTGTTGCTGACGGTGCGCGCCGCGCGTGTGGACGACATCGAGGCGCCGCCGCATCAGGGAGTAGAGGCGGCGGCATCCCATGTGCAGTCGCAGCTACTGCCTGATGTGGCGGCGTCCCACGCGCAGTCGCTGGTGAACGGTCGGGCCGCGATATCCGCCGAGCTCGTGGTGGAAGACGAGGTGCCAGGGCTTCGCGGGCAGGCGGCTGGTACGCGCGGGCAGGCGGCTGGTACGTGCGAACAGGCAACAACTGCCCGCCAAGCGGCAACAAGTGCGCGCGAACAGGCGATGAAAGCGCGCGAACGCGAAACGAGCGTGCGCAACGGGGCAATTGGTGCGCGCGAGCGAGCGATGAATGCACGCGAACAGGAAACAAGTGCGCGCAACGGGGCAATAGCCGCGCGCGAACTGGCAATAGGTGCGCGCGAACAGGTGATGAATGCGCGCGGACGGCGGGGGCGGCTCGGGGACGAGTTGCTGGCGGGGATGCGGGCGATCGTGCGGTCGAGGCCGCTGCTGGCGGTGACCGTGGCGTCGTGCTTTGCGACGTTCGGGATGGGGATGCTGCCGCCGATCGCGGTGTTGCTCGGGGCGGCGCACGGGCGGCCGACCGGTGGTGGGGTGCTCATCACTGCGGTGGGGGTCGGTGCGTTGACGGGGTCGCTGCTGGTGGCGCGGCGGCCGGTGGAGTTGGCGGCGCATCGGGTGGCGCTGGCGTGCCTCGTGGTGACGGCGGCGGTACTCGGGGTGGTGCCGTTCGTGGGGGCGTGGCCGGTGCTGGTGGGGGTGTTCGCGGTGGCGGGGTTCTGTAACGGGCCGTTGCTGACGGCGGTGTTGCAGGTGCGGGCTTCGGAGGCGCCGGCGAGTACGCGGACGCAGGTGTTCACGATCGGGGCGGGGTTGAAGGTGACGGCCGCGGCGGTGGGGGCGGCGTGTTTTGCGGTGGTGGCGTCGTGGCCGGTTGCGGTGCTTGCCGGTGCGCTGGCGGCGACGCAGGGTGTGGCCGCCGCTGCGGGGGCGCTGCTGCTGGCGGGGCGGAGCCGAGCGGTCACGGTGCGCGCTGAGCCGGCGGATGCCTAGGAGCCGGCCCTGAGCGGGCGGATGCCTAGGCGCCTGAGCCGGCGGATGCCTAGCAGCGCCCTGAGCCGGCGGGATGCCTAGGCGCCGCTCTGAGCGCGGCGAGCGGCGCACGCAGCGTGGCGCGGACGATGCGCAGACAGACGCACCGCCCCCGCTACACGGGATGGACGGTGCGGCGAGACGAGCGGCACGCGCAGCAGCGCCACTGCCTACAGAGTGATCCAGTAGCGGCGCTTGAGGCCTGCGCTGGTGGTGCGCACATCTTCCAGGACACCGCCGTTGTGTTCGATGCTGCGTGCCGACCCGATGTTGTTGTCGTCGCAGGTGACGAGGACTCGATCCAGGCCGAGCGCGCGGGCCTCGGGTAGCACTGTCGCGAGAGCCCACGTTGCCAGGCCGCGTCTGCGGAAGGACGGTCGGATGCTGTAGCCGATGTGGCCGCCGACGTCGAGCAGAAAGGCGTTCAGGTAGTGCCGCAGATCAATGGCCCCCAGATAGGTGTCGCCCTCGACGATCCACCAATGGGTGGCGTGGACGCGCTCTTCGCCCACGGCAGCCGACCTGTCCGACTGCTGGTGCAGTCGTTCGACCCACTCCGAGAAAACCTCGGGGTTGTCGAGGTCGCCGTCGGGCGCGAGACGTAGGCCTGTCCCGTCCTGGTGGGCACCTGGGGACCACTCGTCACGCGCTGCGAGCCATGAGGATTGCAGCCGGCCGGTGGGTGCGATCAGTTCGGGCATGCGGGCGACGCTAGCACCCGGTCGTCACCGTGATCACATCTGTTGCGCTGGTCCGGACCCACGACGGCTCGCTGTCACACCGCGTTGGACGTGAGCATCCACGACCTTGATCCGCCTTCGCAGCGGACCCTAGTGCCGATTGACGGGGCGGACGAGGACCGTGCCGCCTGTCGTGAACGGCTCGCGCTGCGTGACGATGAAGCCGCAGCGCAGGTAGGCGGTCATGGCCGGGGTGTTGCCCCGCGCGACCTCGAGCTCGACGGTGTCGTGGCCGTGGTCGCGGGCCCAGCCGACGACGGCGTCGACGAGCAGGGCGGCGACGCCGCGGCCGCGGGCGATGGGGGCGACCCACATGCTGATCAGGTGCGTTGTGCGTGGCTCCGCGGCCGCCACCCACGTGCCGGCGATGCCCAGCGGCTCGGCGGACCCGACGTGATCGAGCCGACCAGCGCGGGACAAAACACTCTCGACGCCGGATGAGACGCCCTCGAGACGGGATGAGCCACCATCAACGCCGAACGAGACGGCGTGGGATGAGAAGCGATCAACGCCGTCCACAGTGGCGGGCGGCACTGCAGCAACGGGGAGGAACGCGGTGAAGAAGGCGCCGCCCGGCGGCCAGGTGCGCCAGTCGGTCTCGCTGCGGTGCGCCTCCCGGGCGTAGCTGCTCGCGAACGCGTCCGGGCTGTCCTTGAGCGCTGTCAGCCGCAGGTCGCGCTTGAGCTGCCACTCGTCGCCGGAGAGCGCCCGTACGTCCACGTCCACGTCCACGTCCACGTCCACGTCCACGGGACGACCTTCCCAATTCACCCGCCACAGGGCAAGTAGGAATCAACCCGAAAACACACCGGCGATTTGCCATGTCCAAGGCACGGAAGTGCCAAACGCACCGGTCAGGTGACGGCGCGGGACGTGTCCAGCTGCTGCAGCAGCGGGCCGACCAGGTCGGACAGGTCACGGACGAGGACGGTCACGGCCCGTTCGGCCGACGCTGCGACATCCTCGGGCGACGCGGACGGCTCGGGCGCGGCCGGCAGGCCGTCCAGCGGCAGCGGCGCCTCGACGAGCAGGGTGGCCCGCAGGTGCGGGTTGCGGCTCACGTCCCGGTCGGACGGCTGGACGAACTGCCCGAACAGCTCCGGCCAGCCCCGCCATCCGCGGTCGCGCCACCAGGCCCGGGTCGCGGTGAGCTCGGCGGGCAGTGACGAGACGAGCTCGACGCGGACGGTGAGGCCGCCGTCGAAGGGGTTGCGGACACAGGCGGCGCTCAGGACGCGGCGGTGCCAGCGGACGTAGCCGGGGTCGAGGGCGGGCGGGGTGGCGAGGGCCCAGGCGGTGCAGGCGAACTCGACGGGGGCGATGTCGCCGAGGGCGTCGGTGAACACGGGCTGGGAGGCGAGGACGAGCGTGTGATACCGGTCGTGGTCGCGATCCAGCCAGAACGTCTTCACCACTCCAAAGCTAGCCCGGCGCGCGACCTTTGCCCGCCCCGTCCGCGCACAGCCGAAACCCCAGGCCAGCACAGCCGAAACCCCGGCCGCGCAGAGCGAAACCCCAGGCCGCGGACAGCCGAAACCCCGGCCGCGCACAGCGAAACCCCAGGCCGCGTACAGGCGAAACCCCAGGTCAGAGGCTGGTGACCAGCGCAGGGTGGCGAGGGTCGTCGGCGCGGACGACGAGGTCGGCCTGGTACTCGGGCATCACCTCGTCGCGGTAGCGGCCGTAGGCCGGCAACGTCCAGGCGAGGTCCGCCGGCAGCCGCCGCGCCAGAGCCGGGTCGCTTTGCATCAGGTGTACCGCAACATCGAAATCCAGGCCGGCACCCAGCAGGAACGTCCCGGAGACCACGACGACCGCGTGGCCGGGCAGCGTCACGTACCCGGCGCGGGTGGCCCGGTCGGTGACGGGATCCCACAGCGACGGCAGCACCCGGCCGTTGCCGCCCGGGCCGGCGGGGGTGAGGACCTCCCGGGTGAGGGCACGCAGGTCGAGCCAGTCCTCGTAGTACGCGTCAGGGTTCGTCCGGCCCCGTTCGAGGCGCAGCGACGCGGCCCGCAGGAACCCGCCGGCGGGCACGTGCAGGACCGGGACGCCGTCGCCGGCCAGGACGTCGGCGACGGCGGCGGCGAGGCCGGCGGTGCCGGCGGTCGGGGCGCCGTCGACGGCGACCCGGGCGGGATGCTCACCCGCGGCGGCGACAGCACGGGCGGCGAGGTCGGCGGCGAGGGCGGGGACGGTGACCGGCGACGCCTTCACCGCTGGTGCGGGTGCGGGTCGACGATCTCGCCCTCGACGACGTCGCCGGCCGGCGTCTCGCCGCTGGTGGTGGGGGTGTCGTGGCGTTCGGCGCGCACGACCCGCGGGCCGAACAGGTCGCCGGCGGCGGCCGGGGAGATGCGCCGTTCGGCGACGCGGCGGACCTGCCGGCCGGTGAACGCCCGCACCGGCGGCACGAGCAGCAGCAGCCCGGCGGCGTCGGTGATGAAGCCAGGGACGATGAGCAGCAGCGCGCCGAGCAGGCCGGTGAGGCCGTCGGACACCTCACCGCCGGCGGGGCGGCCCTCGTTGACGGCGGTGCGGAACCGCCGCCAGGCGCGGACGCCTTCGCGCTTGATGAGCATGCCGCCGAGCGCCATCGTGGCCAGGCCCAGCAGGATCGCCCAGCCCCAGCCGATCCACCGGGCGACCAGCACGAACACGGTGATCTCGGCGATCACCAGCAGGAACGCGCCGGCCGTCGTCCAGCCGAGCCCTCGCATGTGTGCCGTCCCCTCGTCAGGCCCCGTCAGCGCCGGGCCGGTCCGTTACCGGCGACGGCGGTCTTGAGGGCGGTCCACCGCGCGGAAGTACCCCACACGGTCACCTTCCACAGTGCCTCGCGGACGATGCTGGAGCTCATCTTCGACTGGCCGCGTTCGCGTTCCGTGAACGTGATCGGCACCTCAACGACCCGGAACCCGTCCTTGAACGACCGCCACGCGAGATCGACCTGGAAGCAGTAGCCGTGTGACGCGATCGACTCGAGCTCGATCTTGCCGAGGACCGGGATGCGGTACGCCCGGTAGCCGCCGGTCGCGTCGCGCAGCGGCATACCGAGCGCGAGCCGCACATACACGTTGCCGATGCGGGAGATCGCCTGCCGGTGCACCGGCCAGTTGACGGTCCTGCCGCCCTTGACGTAGCGGGAGCCGAGCACAACGTCGGCGTCGGCGAGGGCGTCGAGGAGCTTCGGCAGCTCCTCCGGGGCGTGCGAGCCGTCGGCGTCCATCTCCACGACGGCGTCGTAGCCGTGCTCAGCACCCCAGCCGAACCCGGCGATGTAGGCGGCGCCGAGGCCCTGCTTCCCGGCCCGGTGCATCACGTGCACCGCCGGGTCGTCGGCGGCGAGCTCGTCGGCGATCGCGCCGGTGCCGTCGGGGCTGTTGTCGTCGGCGACGAGGATGTCGACGGCCGGGGTGGCGCGACGGACCCGCTCCACGATGATGCGGATGTTGTCGGCCTCGTTGTACGTGGGGATGATGACCAGCACCCTGCCGACCCCGGGGTATTGGTCCTCGCCTCGGTCGTCGGTAGCGCTCACAGGTCCTCCTCCGTGCCGTCGTCGGTCGCGGCCAGCTGCTCGCGGCGGCGCCGCAACGCGACACCGCCGATACCGGCCAGGGCCAGGGCGACGATCACGTATTCGGGGACCGCGCCGAGCCTTGTAGCAAGCGTACGTTGGTTGCTCAGACGCAGCTCGGCGAGCACTACCGCCGGGTGGTTGAACTGCGTCTCGCCGCTGGTGGCGCCCGTGCTGTCGGCGAACGCGGAGATGCCGACGGTCGAGGCCATCAACGCGTCGCGGCCGTGCTCGACGGCGCGGAGGCGGACCATCGCCAGCTGCTGGCGGGCTTCGGCCTCGTCGAACGTGGCGTTGTTCGTCTGCACGGCGATGAGCTGCCCGCCGCCGGTGACGGTGTCGCGGACGATGCCGTCGTAGGCGACCTCGAAGCAGATGACGTCGCCGACGGTGGCGGGGCCGACGGGCAGGACGCCGGGGCGGGTGCCGGCGGTCATGTCGGTGACCCGGTCGACCTCTTTCGACACGATGCGGGCGATGCCGCGCAGCGGGATACGTTCGGCGAACGGCACCGGATGCCGCTTGACGTACTTGTCGACAGGGTCGCCGACCGTGCGGCCGGGGTTGAACACGAGGCCGGCGTTCTCGACCCCGGTCTCCGGCGTGTACAGCACCGCGCCGACGAGGATCGGGGCGTGGATGGCGTCGGCGGCCCGGTCGATGAGGATGCCGGCGTCGAGGTTGCGCAGCGGGTCGATGTCGCTGGCGTTCTCCGGCCACACGACGAGGTCGGGCTGGCGGGCGGTGCCGGCGCGGACCTGGTCGGCCAGGGCGATGGTGGCGTTGACGTGGTTGTCGAGCACGGCCCGCCGCTGGGCGTTGAAGTCCAGGCCGAGACGCGGCACGTTGCCCTGCACGACGGCGACGTAGACACTGCGCCCGCCCGGCTTCGCATACGGCACCGCCTGGGCGAGCCCGGCGACGGCGCACGCGGCGGCAACCGCGGCGAGGGGCGCCACGGCGCGGCGGGTGTCGCTGCCGGCGCCGATCCCGCGCAGCACCGCATACCCGGCCAGCGCGCCGATGAGCGCGACGGCGAAGGTGAGCAGGGGCGCGCCACCGGCGGCGGCCAGGCGCAGCAGCGGCGACGTGTCCTGGCTGAACGCGATCCGCCCCCACGGGAACCCGCCGAACGGGGCGCGGTCACGCAGCGCCTCCTGCGCGGTCCAGATCGCCGCGACAGCAAGGGGCCACGCCCACCCGCCGCGGTTCCAGCGGTCACGCCGGTCCAGCAGCGGACTGACCCAGGCGGTCGCGGCGCCGAGCAGCCCGAAGAACACGGCCTCCATGCCGGACAGCAGCAGCCACGGCACCATGCCGGTGTGCAGGTTCGTCCACGACAGCAGCGGGGTGAAGAACAGCACCCCGGACAGGACACCGAGCCCGAACCCGGCCCGCATCCGCCGCCGGTGGGTGGCCAGCGCGAGCAGGGCGACGGCGGCGGGCGCGGCCCACCACAGCCCGTACGGCGGGAACGCGACCAGCATCGCACCGCCGGCGACGGCCGCGGCCAGCAGCGCCGCCCACGTCGGCAGCGGCGGCGCCGGCGGCCCCGGCGGGGGGTCGTCGGCGGGTGCTGGGGTGGCGGACTCTGCCTCGACCAACGTCACCTGCGCCCATCCCCGGTCTCGTCCGACACTGCGGCGCCCATTATGCGGGGTCACACACCGAAATGTGGAATCACGAAGACAGCCCGGAACTGAAATGGGGGCGCGACCGAAGTCGCGCCCCGCGCTCCCAGGCCCTGTGTCCGGCCGGTGCGGCAGTGACGTTCGTGCGCGGCCTTCGTTCCGGCGCGGGACGAGCTGGCTGCCCGTGACGTGCCGTTGTCTACTGGTCGCGTGATCCCCCCTGCCCTGACACCGGTGGATGCCCGGTTCACGGCCCCCGCCGGACCCCCGCCGCCTGCACTCGGTGCGCCCCGTCGGTTGACGTCGAGCGTCCGGCCAGCCGGCAGTGGGGAGTAGCGAACCGCGGTCATCCTTCCCGAAGTAGGACGCCAAAGAAGGTACGTGTTCACGCCCCGTCGATGTCAACCGGTGCATGCAATGTAATTCGCTGCGGCGGCGTGTCGCCCAGGCGTGTCGACCACCGTTCACCCGAACGTACACACACGAACACAGCCCGTATTCGCGCGGTCGTCACGTTGCGTGACGGCCATGCGGCCGCCGCCGACAGTTCACCCAGCCAGCTCACCCAAGCTGATCACACAACCGGGCCGCCACCTGCGGATGCTCGCCGGCGAGCAGGCCCGCAGCGGCAAGGACATAGGCGGTGTCGACAGCGACACGAGGTGCCCGCGGCAACGCCCAACCCCCGGCATGATCGTGCAGCGTCGGCGCGATCGCCGCGGCCGCCGCCGCCGGCTCCGCATGCCGGAACACCCCACCCGACGCCACCACCGACACCACGTGCCGCAGGTCCCGCCCCGCCCTGGTATGCCGCCGCACCGCCACCGTCACCGCCGCCGCCGCCAGCCCGAGCGCCCCGTCACCGACACCGACACGTTCCCGCTGCGCCGCGGCGACGATCCCGGGCACGTTCCACCGCACCCCCAGATCCCCCTCCACCGTCCGCGTGTGCCACAGCACCCCGGCAACCGCGTCCGGGGCCGTCTCCCGCGGCTGCAGCGCGCTGTACACGTCCGTCGTCGCCCCACCCACGTCCACCACGAGCAGATCCCCGCCGAGCCGGGCGGCGAGGACCCCGACCCCGGTGAGCACCGCATCCGGCGTGGCGGCCGAGACCAGCCGCGCGAACCGGGGCCCCCTCGACAGCCGCTTCCCGCCGATCACATGCCGGATGAACAGGTCCCGGATCGCCGCCCGCGCCGCCCCGGGCTCGGTGACCCCGATCCGCGGCAGCACGTTCCCGGCCGCGACGACCGGCAGCCGCCGCTGCCGCAACAACACGACGATCTCCCCGGTGACATCGCCGTTGCCGGCCACGACGACAGGCACCCGCCACCGCGCGGCAGCCAGCCGCCGGGCGTTGTGCAGGATCACCTCACCGTCCCCGCCATCCGTACCGCCGACCAGCAGCACCACGTCGGGCCGGGCCGCCCGCACCGCACCCAGCTGCGCAACCGACAACGGCCCGGCCGCGACATGCACGACCCGGGCCCCGGCCGACAGCGCGACGCGATGGGCGGCGTCGGCGGACACCAGCGCCTCGTACCCGATCACAGCCAGGCGCAGGCCGCCGCCGGCCGACGAACAGCAGTACACCTCCTGCACCGGCCCGCACGCCCCCAGCAGCGCATCCACACCGTCCAGAACATCGGTACCGACGGTGGTGGGGTGCACCGCGGTACTCACCAGGTCGCCGGTGCCGACGTCGACGACGGCGAGCTTCGTGTCCGTCGACCCGACATCGACACACGCGACCCGGGTCGTCACGGCGCGGCGGGCACCACGACCGTGCCCGTCGCCGACACCGCCAGCAACGGCGGATCGAGCACCGCGGCCGCCGACGGGCCACGGCCGGGCTCGGCACGGCACGTGACGTGACAGGCGAACTCGACGGTCCGCGACCGGTTCCCGCGCCGCGTGACCACCGCGGTCACCTCGACAACGTCACCGGCGTGGACGGGCGCATGGAACGCGACGGTGCTGTACCCGGCGAACAGGCCCTCGTCGCCGTCGGTGCGGATACACAGCTCCGTGGCGGCGTCACCGAACAGGGCAAGGCTGTACGCGCCGTCGACGAGATTCCCGCCGTAATGGGCATGCGCATACGGCACATAACGGCGGTGCACGACCTGGGTGCCGATCATCGGTTCCCTCCGGCAATGGCATGGGCGAGATACGAAGCGACCTCGCGAGGGGTGGTGCCACGGCCGAAGATCCGGTCCACACCGAGCTCCCCGGCCATCAACTCGTCGAACCGGGGCCCGCCGACCACCAGCAGCGGCCGGCGCGCCGGCGGGAACGCCTCCCGGAACGCCGCCGACATCGCCCGCGTGTTGTGCAGATGCGCGTCCCGCTGGGTCACAACCTGAGAGACGAGGACCGCGTCCGCCTTCTCCGCCGTCGCCTGCGCGACCAGCTCCGCAACAGCGACCTGAGCACCGAGGTTGACGACCCGCAACTCCCGGTAGTACTCCAGGCCCTTCTCACCGGCGATGCCCTTGACGTTGAGAATGGCGTCGATGCCGACCGTGTGGGCGTCGGTACCGATGCAGGCGCCGACAACGACAAGCTTGCGCCGCAGCCGGCCACGCACGGCGGCGTTGACATCCTTCGGCGACAGCAACGGAAAGTCGCGCTCGGCGACAACGACCTTGCCCGGCTCCACGAGGTGGTTGACCCTGCCGTAGACCACGAAGAACGTGTGCGCCTCACCGATCGGCCGCGCATGCACCACCATCGCCGGGTCGATACCCATCTTCCCCGCCAGCTGCACCGCCGCGCCCTCACCGCGCTTGTCGGCCGGCAACGGCAACGTGAACGACACCTGCACCATGCCATCGCCGGTGGTGTCACCGTACGGCCGCACGACGTCCTTCACCGGACACCACCCTCGAGGATCTCCTCGGCCGGGTTGCAGTACCCGTCCTCACGCCGCGCGACACCGTCCAGGCCACGGCCGCGGTCGGCGGGCCGACGCATGATCCCGAACGTGCCGTCGGCGATCGCGTCGAGCAACCCGTCGTCGACGATCCGCTCCAGGAGGGCGACCGCCTCCCGCAGTACCGTCGCCGCCCGGTTTTGAATGAAAGAACCCGGCGTGAAGTCCTCGTGCAGGTTGCCCGCCGCCCGCAGGACATAGCGGACGTTCTGCAGGGCGATGTCCCGGTCGGACAGCCACGGCGTCACGACCGCCTCCGTCATCATCCCCACCAGCAGAATGCCCTGACCGGTGAGAGCCCCGGCCAGGTTGAAGAACCCGTCGAGGAGGTTGCCGCGGAACACGTCGCCGGTCATGTGCCGCGTCGGCGGCATCCACTTCAACGGCGCACCGGGAAACAACTCACGGGCCAGCAGCGCGTGCGCCAGCTCGAGCCGGAACGACTCCGGCAGATCGGGGTTGATCTCGAACGCGTGCCCGAGCCCCAGCTGCCACGTCTCGAGACCGGCCTCGGTCGCGAAATACTCGTTGAGCAGCTGCGACACCGTAACGGTGTGCGCGGCGTCGACAGCGTCGGCGGTGGTGAGGTAGTTGTCCTCGCCGGTGTTGATGATGATCCCGGCACGGGCATGGATCTGCCGGGAGAACCGCTGGTCGACGAACGTGCGGATCGGGTTGATGTCCCGGAACAGAATCCCGTACATCGAATCGTTCAACATCATGTCGAGCCGCTCGAGACCGGCAAGGGCGGCGATCTCGGGCATGCACAGCCCCGACGCGTAGTTCGTCAGCCGGACGTACCGCCCGACCTCCTTCGACGTCGCATCCAAAGCGGCGCGCATCAGCCGGAAGTTCTCCTGCGTCGCATACGTGCCCGCAAACCCCTCCCGGGTCGCGCCCTCGGGCACATAGTCCAGCAGCGACTGGCCCGTGGAACGGATGACGGCGATCACGTCGGCACCGGCCCGCGCGGCCGCCTGCGCCTGCGGGATGTCCTCGTAGATGTCGCCGGTGGCGACGATGAGGTAGATCCACGGCCGCTGCTGCGGATCGCCGTGCCTCGCGATCAGCCGGTCCCGCTCCCGCCTGCGGCGGTCGATCCGGGTGATGCCGCGCCGCACCGCCGCCGTCGCCGCCCTGCGCGCCCGCCCCTGCTGCCCAGGATTCGGTACCTCGAAATGCACACTCCCCGCAGCCGCCTTCTGCGCCAGGAGGGTGAGATCGGCGTGCCCGTCGCGCAGCAGCGCATCGAACACCGGCACGGCGACACCGTGGCCCAGACCGACGTCGGCGGCGACAGCGTCCACGAGCCGGTTCACCCACGGGATGCCGTCCGGGTCCGCGCCGGTGATCCCCGCCAGCCGCAGCGTCGCACGCTCCACGGCGACGGTGGTGTGGGTCTTCGCCAGGTCCACGACCGGCTTCCCGGCCGCGGCCGCCAGCCGCCTGGCCCGGGCCACGGTCCGCGCGTCCAGGCCGAGTTTCCCGCCCACCGGCGCCCCTTTCCTCATGTGGTGTGGATCGTCTCCCCGCGCAGCACCGTCAGCCGCGCCGCCGGGGTGGCCTCGCCGTGCAGAACGCCACGCAGGTCAGCGGTGGTGTCCCAGACGGTGAACGTCGCCGTACCGCCCGGATTGAGGACACCCTCGTCATCGACGCGCGCCGCCCGCCAGCCGCCGCGGGTGTGCGCCGCGAACGCCGCCTTGCCACCGATCGACTGCACCGGGTTGTGGTGATGCATCGCCGCCCGGCAGCTCCCCCACGGGTCCAGCGGCGTCACCGGGCTGTCGGACCCGAACGCGAGCGTCACCCCGACCCCGGCGAGCGAACCGAGGGGGTTCGCGGCCAGCGCCCGGGCGGCACCGAGCCGCTGCGCATACATGCCGTCCTCCCCGCCCCACAGCCGGTCGAACGCCGGCTGCACCGACGCGACGATGCCGTGCTCCACGAACCGGGCGATCGCCGCCTTGTCGAGCAGCTCGGCATGCTCGATGCGGTGCCGCCCGTCGCGGATCGCCTCGACACCGACGATCGCGGCGGCACCGGCGAACCCGTCCAGGACGGTGCCGATGGCCTGGTCGCCGATGGCGTGGAAGCCGCCCTGCACCCCGTGCCGGGCACAACCGACGAGATGGTCGGTGACCTGCTGCGCCGTGAGGTAGCCGTGGCCGCAGGAGCCGGCATCGTCGATGTAGTCGTGCCGCAGGTGCGCGGTGCGGGCCCCGAGAGCACCGTCGGCATACAGGTCACCGGCCGCGCCGTGCGCACCCAGCTCCCGGGCCTTCGCGGCCGCGCCGGCCTCCCCCCACAGCCCGATCACCTGCGGGAACCCCGGCCCGTGGCCCAGCGCGGCGGTGAAATCGGCCTCGCCTGAGGTGCCGGGGCCGCCGCACTCGTGCACGCACGCGATCCCCAGCGCGGCCGCGTGCCGCAGGGCGGCCCGCTGCGCGGCGAGAACCTGGGCGGCGGAGATGGACGCGTAGGCGGCCTCCCGCACCACGTGGTGGGCGTCGCGGCGCAGCCAGCCGCCGTCGTCGTACCCGGCCGCCGCCCGCGCCTCGTCCGTCAGCAGCGCCGAGGAGACGAGCGCGGCATGCACACACGTCCGGGACAGATACACCGCCCGCCCGCCACCGGCCCGGTCCAGCTCCGCGGCGGTGGGCGTGGTCTGGTCGGCCCACCCCGACTCGTCCCAGCCGTGGCCGATGACGACCGCGTCGGCCGGCAGCCCGCCGGCGTGCACGGCGACGGCGTCGAGGACGTCCGCGGCGCTGCGGGCGCCGGCGAGATCGAGGCCCTGCAGCGTCAACCCGGTCGCGGTCGTGTGCACGTGAGCGTCGACGAACGCGGGCGTCACCAGGGCACCGGCAAGGTCGACGACCCGGTCCGCGCCGGTAGGGGCGTCGGCGTCGGGCCCGAGCCAGGCGATGCGCGGCCCGTCAGCGAGCAACGCGGTGGCGAAGGGGTCGGCCGGGGTATGGACGCGGCCACCGCGGTAGAGGGTCTTCATGCCGCCCAGTCTGCCAACCGCGGCCCGACGCGCGCCTGCAGCAGCCCCCGCACGGCGCTGTCGGATCGCAGCAACGCGAGGGCATACTCGGCATGGCCGGGCACATACCCGTTGCCGATGAGCATCGTCACATCCGCGGCGAGCCCCTCCGCGCCCAGCGCCGCCGCGGGGAACGACGTGGCCATGGAGAAGAACACGACGGTCCCGCCCGGCGCGGTGGCCAGAATCGCGGCATGCTCGCACCCGGGCACGTCGACGCAGACGACCGTCAGGTCGGCCGGCCCGCCGACCTTGTCCAGGGCGGCGGCGAGACCGACCGCATCGCGGGCGTCGGCGACGACGATGTGCTCGGCCAGGCCCGTGCCCTCCAGGCGGGCGCGTTCGCCGTCGTCGCGGACGACGGCGACACGCTCGGCGCCCTTCGCCGCGGCCAGGGCAAGGCTGCCGGACTTCCCGGCCCCGCCGAGCACCGCAACCCGACCCGCCGGCCGCTCCCGCAGGCACCGCGCGACCAGGGCCGGCGCCCCGCACACATCGAGGACGGCCAGGGCGAGCTGCGGGTCGACGTCCTCGGGCAGGACGGCGGCGATCGACCGGGCGAACAGGATCGCATGCCCGTCGCACGGCACCTGCTCGCTGCGCCCGTCCCAGCCGGCGAGGCCGTCGGTGACGGCGAGGGGGGTCAAGGTGAGCGACACGAGGGTCGCGACCCGGTCCCCGGCCCGCAGCCCGAGCGGCGAGTCCGGGCCGGCCTCCTCGACAGTGCCGATCAGCATGCCGCCGGAGCCGGTGACCGGGTTGTGCATCTTCCCGCGGGCGCCGATGATCCCCAGCACCGCGGCCCGGATCCGGTCCCCGTCCCCGCCGTGCTCGTCCGACAGCTGCCGGTAGCTGGCCGCGTCGAGGTTGAGCCGCTGCACGCGGATGCGGACCTCATCGTCGGCGATCGCCGGTGACGGGTCGAGACGGTCCGCGGCCTGGGGCAGCACCCCGGCCGGCGACACGACACGATGCAACCCGATCGGCGAACTCATTTCCCGCACCACCCCACGTATACCGCAGATTTTCCGGCACATTAGCGCGCTCGCAGGATATTTTTCAAGACGCCAGTGCCGTGGACAGGGTAAGAACATCCGCGCCGGGCCGCGAGCCGCCAACAGTAAACCTTGCGCTCTCGGGGTCGCTCGGCGAAAGATTTCCCGCTATCCTGCCGACAAGACGGAAGAATTCAGGGAGCGGACCCATGCAGCCATATGCCTACCAGCGCCACGCGCTCGAAGAACCCGACTGGCGACGCTTCCCCGGCTGGTCCGGCGTCACCCGCGAACAGTGGGAAGACGCCCAATGGCAACGCGCACACTGCGTCAAGAACATCAACCAGCTGCGAGCCGTCCTCGGCGACACCGTCACCGACACCTTCTACGACGACCTCGCCGCCGACCAGCAACACCACGCCACCATGTCCATGCTCATCCCCCCACAGATGATCAACACCATGGTGCCCGCCACCACCCCCACCGACGACACCCTCCGCGACGACCCCATCCGCCGCTACATGCTCCCCGTCGCCACCGACCGCCTCACCGACTGGCCCTCACACCCCTACGCCACCCGCGACTCCCTCCACGAACACGACATGTGGGTCGCCGAAGGCCTCACCCACCGCTACCCCACCAAGGTCCTCGCCGAACTCCTCGCCACCTGCCCCCAGTACTGCGGCCACTGCACCCGCATGGACCTCGTCGGCAACAACACCCCCACCGTCACCAAACTCAAGCTCGCCACCAAACCCGCCGACCGCCACACCGCCATCCTCGACTACCTGCGCGCCCACCCCGGCGTCCGCGACGTCGTCGTCTCCGGCGGAGACGTCGCCAACCTCCCCTGGCACCAGCTCGAATCCTTCCTGATGCAGCTGCTCGCCATCGACACCATCCGCGACATCCGCCTGGCCACCAAAGCCCTCATGGGCCTCCCCCAGCACTGGCTGCAGCCCACCGTCGTCGAAGGCCTCGAACGCGTCGCCCGCACCGCCGCCCGCCGCGGCGTCAACCTCGCCATCCACACCCACGTCAACCACGCACAGTCGCTCACACCGCTCGTCGCCAAGGCCGCACACACCGCCCTCGAGGTCGGCGTCCGCGACGTACGCAACCAGGGCGTCCTCATGCGCGGCGTCAACGCCACCGCCGCCGACCTGCTCGACCTCTGCTTCGCCCTGCAAGGCGAGGCCGGCATCCTGCCGTACTACTTCTACATGTGCGACATGATCCCCAACGCCGAACACTGGCGCGTCGCCGTCTGGCAGGCCCAGCAGCTCCAGCACGACATCATGGGCTACCTGCCCGGCTACGCCACCCCCCGCATCGTCTGCGACGTCCCCTACGTCGGCAAGCGCTGGGTCCACATGGTCACCGAGTACGACCGCGAACGCGGCATCAGCTACTGGACCAAGAACTACCGCACCAGCATCGAGGACGACGCCACCCAGCTCGACCGCACCTACCCGTACTACGACCCCATCGACACGCTGCCGAAGACCGGCGCCGACTGGTGGCGCAAAGAGCACGCCAAGTAGGCGCGCCGGCGAGACCCACCGCGATGTAGCCCGCGCAGCGCAAGCAAAAACGGAAGTCTGCCGCGCAGCGGCTGGAAATGTTTTTGCAGACGTGGCGGAGCCACGTCGTGTATGGCGTCCTAGGATGCTAGGACAGGAGCCCCGGACGCAGATGCCCGCCGGTCGGGGCACACCGCTTAGCGCATCCTAGGACGCTAGGTCAGGACGTAGACAGCGCGTGGATGGCGCCCGCACGGGTGCCGAAGTACATCGCGCCCTTCCAGACCGCCGGCGTCGACTCGATGCAGCCGCCGATCTTGACCTCCCACAGCAGCCGCGGGTCCGCGTTCGTGTCGGCCACGTCGTAGGCGCGCATCGTGCCCAGGCAGTCGCCGATGAACAAGGTGTCGTCGACGACGACCGGGGACTGCCACGTCTCGCCGCCCGGCACGTGGAAGCGCCACCGCACCGCGCCCGTGGCCCGGTCGATGCCGAGCACGTCGCCGCCCGTGGTGTCGTAGACGGCGATGTCCTTGTACAACGCCGGCGTACCCCAGATCCCGGCCGGCTTCGCGCCCTGGTCCTTTACCGACCACACGACCGGATTGTCCGGCTTGGACGGGTCAAGCTTGAGCATCTGCCCGACCGCCTTGGAGCGGGCGTTGCCCGTCTCGAACTCCGACCCGACGTACAGGAAACCCTCCGCGTCGATGACGATGGACGCGTCGGTGTCGTCGCCGGTCCAGAAGCGGAACGTGCGGGTCGGCGCGCGGCCCTCCTTCAGGCCCGACAGGTCCCAGCCCTGCACGAGGCCCGCGGAGTTGGCGAAGTAGACGGTGTCGCGGTAGACGGCGACCGAGTTCTCGATCGACATCGCGGTGCCGCCGAAGTCCTTGAGCAGCTGGTCGTCCCAGCTGGGCGTGTGGAACACCAGCTGCGGGTTGACGGTCACCTTGCCGTCGGGGCCGTAGCCGCGGTTGAGCTTCACGATGTGGAACTGGCTGTTCTCCCCGCCCTCGAGCAGGTAGTCGTCGATGATGATGCCGGAGCCGTCCCAGTCGTCGTTCCACATCGTCGGCTTCACCGCGTCCGCGGAGAGCTTCCACAGCTCCGTCGGCGTGCCCCGGTCCAGGGCGATGACGCGGTAGTAGTTGTCGCGCGAGCCGGAGTACAGCAGCGGGAACCCGTCCGGGTCGACCGTCACGCTGCCCTTGATGATGTCGCCGGTCTTGAAGTCGGGCATGATCCGCTCGCCGGTGGCCGCGTCGAGGAAGTGCAGGCTGCGGTCGTAGGCGCCGAACACCACCCACGTGCGGCCCTCGCGCTCGAAGACGGCCGGCTGGCCGGTCCAGCCGTTGCCGCACCACTCCGACGTCTTGCCCTTGTCCGTCGACAGCGAGCACAGCCCGCCCGACTGCGGGAACTGCCACTTCTGCACCGGTGTCGTGCGCGGGACGGGGCCCTGCCCGTAGTACGTGCGCGTCGGGTTGCCGCGGAACGTCAGCAGGCCCTGCACCTTCGTGCCGTACGGCTTGCCGACCAGCGCCGGGTCGGACCAGCCGGCGAACGGCGGCGCCGACGGCGAGGCGGACGGCGAGGCGGCGACGGCCGGCGTCGCCTTCGCCTCGGCCGGACCCGAAGGCTTGTCGTCGGCGTTGCGCAGCGCGTACGCGGTCGTCGCGACGGCGCCGACGATGAGCACGAGAAGCCCCGCGATGAACACGCGGAACAGAACCACACGTGGCATTGGCACAGTATGGGGTCGGTGACCGGGTTCGGGTTCCTCCATTCGGTGATACGGCAACCGAGAACGAACTATGCGGTCTTCTCGAAATGCTGGTAGTCCGTGCCGGACTTCCAGGCGCCGCCCCAGGCGAAGCCCTCGGCGGCGAACGCCTTCACCGTCGCGTCCCCGGCGATGATCATGCCGGGGCGCACGTCGCGTCTGTCCAGATAGGACCGCCCGGCCGGCGGCATCACCTGCCCGCCCGGCAGGTACGGGTTCTCGACCGTGTTCACGTCGATCGCCCGCCCGTAGGCGTGGTTGGACCAGTGGCTGGTGCCCGGCACGTTGCGGCAGTTGAAGCCCGACGTGTTGTCGGCGGCCATCGAGGCGTCGTCGCTGCCGTCGTACCGCTCGATGAGGTCCATGCTGCGGATCGGGAACCGCGCCGCGCGCAGCCGCTGGAACACCCGCAGGGTCGCCTCGGCGATCGCCCGGTGCACGACGAGCTGCCCCGGCCGCACGACGCCGTCGAAGTCCACAAAGGACACGTGCACCAGGCGCAGGTCGTCGAGGCCGACCGGGCAGCCCGGCCGCCACGACACGCCCGTCATCACCTTGCGCAGGTCCGCCGGCAACGGTTCGATGCCGTCCTTCGGCGCTTGCGATGCCGCTGTGGTACCCCCTGAGCCCGCCGCTGCTGCCGACGCGCTCGGCGCCGTGCTCACCCCGGCCGCGCCGGAGCCGCCCGCCACGGCCTGCGGCCCCGGTGCCGCCGGCCCACCGCTGCACCCGCCGGCGGCAACGCAGACCGCCAGCAGCCCCGCCACCATGCGGCTTTTGGCCGGATTTGCACGGGAGCCGACGGTCATGCGGTAGATACTAAGCGTCGCGGGTCGCCGGCCCCGGCGGCGCACGGCGCTCGCCGGGTCGCCGTCACAGCGACCACCCGGCTCGGCCACCCCCGAGGCCGCAGCAGGTAGCGTCGCACGGGCGGCGCCATTGCTGCCGCTTTTCCGAATCGTTACGGACGGCTACCGTCCACCGTCGGCGGCGCCCTTGTGCGCACGCGCGGCGCGCAATACGTTGCCCGACACAACAATCGCCGTCGAACCCCGGATCGACACCGAAAGGACCCGTGCAATGCGCAGAGGGATCCTGTCCCTGCTGGCCGTGGGCGTGCTGGCCGCGGGCGGCCTGGCCGCGTGCACCGAGAACGTGGCCGGCACCGGCGGCAGGCCGCGCATCGGGGTCATCCTGCCCGACAGCAAGTCCTCGGCGCGCTGGGAGACGGCGGACCGCAAGTACCTCGCCGCGGCGTTCAAGGCCGCCGGGGTGGACTACGAGATCCAGAACGCGCAGAACGACAAGAGCGCCTTCACGACCCTCGCCGAGCAGATGATCACCCAGGGCGTCGACGTCCTCATGATCGTCAACCTGGACTCGGGCACCGGCAAGGCGGTGCTGGACAAGGCCCGCAACGCCGGCGTCGCCACCATCGACTACGACCGGCTGACGCTGGGCGGCTCGGCGCGCTACTACGTGTCGTTCGACAATACGGCCGTCGGCACCCTGCAGGGCCAGGGCCTGGTGCGCTGCCTCGCCGACGCGAAGATCACCAAGCCGGTCATCGCCGAGCTCAACGGCTCGCAGACGGACAACAACTCGACGCTGTTCAAGGACGGCTACGACGGGGTCCTCGCGCCGAAGTTCGCCTCCGGCGAGTACGTCAAGGGCCCCGACCAGTGGATCGAGGAGTGGGACAACACCCGGGCCGGGACCACGTTCGAGCAGATGCTGACCTCCCAGCCCAACATCGGCGGGGTCATCGCCGCCAACGACGGGCTGGCCAACGCGGCGATCAACGTGCTCAAGAAGCAGGGGCTCAACGGGCGTATCCCGGTCACCGGGCAGGACGCCACCGCGCAGGGCCTGCAGAACATCCTCAACGGCGACCAGTGCATGACGGTGTACAAGGACGTGCGGCGCGAGGCGGCGGCCGCGGCGAAGCTGGCCATCAACCTGGCCAGGCATGAGACGGGCGTCACGGACAACAAGGTCTACGACCCGCTCGGCAAGCGCTACGTGGACTCGATCCTGCTCGATCCCAAGGCGATCACCAGGGACAACGTGAGGGACGTCATCGACGACGGGTACGTTGCGGCACAGGACGTGTGCACCGCCGAGTTCGCCGCGAAATGTGCCGCAGCGGGTATCAAGTAAGGTACCGGATCTCACCCGGGGATCTGTCAGCCCGGCGGGGCGCGCGGCGGCAGCGGTGCCGGCCGCGAACGCCGGGGCGACGCCGCCCGCCAACCGCGGGCCGGCAGAAGGAGCATCGTGACCGACACACCCCTGCTCGAGATCCGCGGGCTGAGTAAGAGCTTCGGCCCGGTCCAGGTGCTGCGCGACGTGGACTTCTCGGTGTACGCCGGGCAGGTCACCGCCCTGGTCGGCGACAACGGGGCCGGCAAGTCCACCCTCGTCAAGTGCATCGGCGGGATCTACACGAGCGACTCCGGCGAGTACCTGTTCGACGGCCGGCCGGTGTCGGTGCACGGCCCGCGCGACGCCGCCGCGCTCGGGGTCGAGATCGTGTACCAGGACCTGGCGCTGTGCGACAACCTCGACATCGTGCAGAACATGTTCCTCGGCCGGGAGATCCGCCGCGGGCTCGTCCTGGACGACATCACCATGGAGCAGCGGGCCGCAGAGACCCTGGCCAGCCTGTCGGTGCGCACCGTGGCGTCGGTCCGCCAGCCGGTCTCGAGCCTGTCGGGCGGCCAGCGCCAGACGGTCGCGATCGCCAAGGCCGTGCTGTGGAACAACCGGATCGTCATCCTCGACGAGCCCAACGCCGCGCTCGGCGTCGCGCAGACCGCCCAGGTGCTCGAGCTGGTGCGGCGGCTGGCCGACAACGGGCTGGCCGTGGTCCTCATCTCGCACAACATGAACGACGTCTTCGCGGTGGCCGACCGCATCGCCGCGCTGTACCTGGGCCAGATGGCCGCCGAGGTGCGCGCCACCGACGTGACCCACTCACAGGTCGTCGAGCTCATCACGACCGGCCGCAGCGGCGAGCTCGGACTCGCCCGGATGCGCCAGAACGGAGCCGCCGCATGAGCGTGTCGTTGCTGAGCGCCCAGGAGCGGTCCGGCGAGCGCCGGCCGGAGGGCTTCGGGGGGTACGCCCGCGACTACCTCGCCCGCGTCCGCGGCGGCGACATGGGTGCGCTGCCGGCGGTCCTCGGGCTGCTCGCGCTCACGATCGCGTTCTCCGTCGCCCGGCCCCGCTTCGTCACCGCCGGGAACCTCGCCAACCTGCTCAACCAGGGCGCGGCCGTCACCGTCATCGCGATGGGGCTCGTGTTCGTGCTCCTGCTGGGCGAGATCGACCTGTCCGCCGGGTTCGCCAGCGGGGTCTGCGCCTCCGTCCTCGCGGTACTGCTGACGAACTTCGGGCTGCCGTGGTATGTCGCGGTGCTCGGCGCGATCCTCACCGGGGCCGCGATCGGGCTGCTCATCGGCCTGCTCGTGGCCAAGCTCGGCATACCGTCGTTCGTGGTGACACTCGCCGCGTTCCTGGCCTTCCAGGGCGCGGTGCTGCTGCTCATGAAGGGCGGCACGATCGTCGCGGTCGACGACCCGACCATCAAGAAGATCAACTTCGACGGCCGGTTCACGCCGGAGCAGGGCTGGGTGCTCTACGGCGTCACCGTCGCCGGCATGCTCGCCCTGCACCTGTGGAAGCGCTACAGCCGGGTCCGCCACGGGCTGTCCGCCGAGCCGTTGTCGATCATCGCGATCCGGGTCGTCACCGTCGCCGTGCTGCTGGGCGGCGCCGTGTGGGCGCTGAACCTGGAGCGCTCCAAGAGCGACACGACGTCGCAGCGGGGCGTGCCGATGATCGTGCTCATCGTCGGGGTGCTGCTGGCCCTGTGCACGTTCGTGCTCAACCGCACCGCGTTCGGCCGGCACGTGTACGCCGTCGGCGGCAACCGGGAGGCCTCCCGCCGCGCCGGCATCCACGTCGACGCCATCCGCATCTCCGTGTTCGTCATCTGCTCGACGATGGCGGCGGTCGGCGGCATCGTCGCGGCGTCCCGGGACGCGTCGGTCAACCCGAACACCGGCGGCAGCAACGTGCTGCTCTACGCCGTCGGCGCGGCCGTCATCGGCGGCACCAGCCTGTTCGGCGGCAAGGGCAGGGTGCTCAACGCGGTGCTCGGCGGCGCGGTGGTGGCCGTCATCGAGAACGGCATGGGCCTGATGGACTACAGCCCCGGCACGAAGTACGTCGTCACCGGCGTCGTGCTGCTGCTGGCCGCCGGCATCGACGCGGTCACGCGCCGCCGGGCGGCCGCGGCGGGACTGCGATGACGCGCAACGACTAGTCTCACGTCAGCACCCCACAAGAAAGCCGAGCATGCGCGTTGGCCCCAGCCAGGAGGAGATCCGCCGGAGCAACCTCGGAGCGCTCCTGCGTTCCGTGCACCTCCACGGCGCCATGTCCCGCGCCGACCTCACCACCAGCCTGGGACTCAACCGCAGCACGATCGGCGCGCTGACGGCGGACCTCGCCGCGGCCGGCCTCGTCAGCGAGGGCGCGCCGCGCGAGCAGCGGGGCCGGGCCGGGCGCCCGTCGCTGGTCGTGCGGCCGGAGTCGGAGAAGGTGTACGTGTACGCCTTCGCGGTGGAGGTCGACCGGATCGTCGCCGCCCGGGTCGGCCTCGGCGGGGTGCTGCTGGACCGCTTCGAGGCCGCCCGCCCGCGCGGCGAGCACGACGCCGCCACCGTCGTCGCCCCGATCGCCGACTTCGTGCGCAAGATGCAGGTCACCGCCCCCGCCGGCGCCCGCCTCATCGGCAGCGGCGCGGCGGTTTCGGCCATGGTGCGCCGCGACGACGGCTTCGTCCGCCTCGGCCCCCAGCTCGGCTGGGCCGACCAGCCCCTCGGTGAGGCGCTGCGCGAGCTCATCGCCGACGGCCGCCCGGTGGCCGTGCGCAACAACGCCGACCTCGCCGCACTGGCCGAACACACCCGCGGCGCCGCCGCCGGCTGCGACAACCTCGTCTACCTCTACGGCGACGCCGGCGTCGGCGGCGGCATCATCGCCGCCGGCCGCCCCGTCACCGGCCACGGCGGCTACGGCGGCGAGGTCGGCCACATGGTCGTCAACCCCAACGGCAAGGCGTGCAGCTGCGGCTCACACGGCTGCTGGGAGACCGAGATCGGCGAGCACGCCCTGCTGTCGGCGGCGGGCCGCAACGCCACCTCGGGCCGCGAGGGCATCCTGGCCGTCGTCGACGCCGCCTCGCGCGGCGACAACACCGCACAGGCCGCCATGCGGCAGGTCGGCGACTGGCTCGGCTTCGGCGTGGCCAACCTGGTGAACATCTTCAACCCGGAGATGGTCATCTTCGGCGGGACGCTGCGGGAGGTGTACCTCGCCTCGGCGGCCCAGGTGCGCAGCCGCCTCAACCGCAACGGCCTGCCCGCCTGCCGCGAGCACGTCCGCCTGCGCACCCCGCAGCTGGGTCAGGACGCGGCGCTGCTCGGCGCCGCGGAGCTCGCCTTCGAGCCGCTCTTCGCCGACCCCCTCGACCCGGTCGGCCGCTGACCGGTGTGCGCCTTAACGGGACAAATCGGACGCCGTTCCACCTGACCCACCCTGCGTGACGACCCCGCGGCGCCTTGTCATGGCCGCGAAGGGCGTCGTCCGGCCACCTCAAGGCATCACTCAGTGCTCGTATCGCAACAGCATCGGCGCGTCGGGTGCCGCACATTCGCGTCCCGAAACGAAGGGGCGCCCGCAACTCGGGCGCCCCTTCTTCAGCTTCCCGCTTCTGCGTGGAACCGTTCGACGATGTCGGCCCGGATCCGGCCGCGGTCGGACACCTCGAGACCCTTGCTCTGCGCCCATTCGCGGATCGCCCGGTTCTGCTCCCGCTCGGCGCGGGCGGACAGGACCGGGCGGCCGCGAGCGCCGCCACGCGCCGGGGGTACCGGCGCCGACGTCCGGCCGATCTTCGTGGCGGCCACGACGTACGGGGCGAGAACGTCGCGCAGGTCGGCGGCGTTCTTCGCGGACAGATCGATGGTGTACTGCACGCCGTCGAGGCCGAAGCTGAGGCTCTCGTCGGCGAGGCCGCCGTCGAGGTCGTCGATCAGCTCATGTATCACGCGTCTGGCCATTGGCGATGATGCCTTCCGATACGGGGAGTGAAATTCCGCAGCTCGGCGACGCCCGCCGGACGCGTCGAAAACGGTCAGACGGGCAGTGACGGGCACGGAACGGTCGTCGCAGCCTACTGCAACGCTCACGGAAGGCAACCGGCGCCCTGAACGGAAACCGGCCACGGAGAGTCGTACGCATGGTGATCACACCGACACGGCGGTCGTCGACGCACGCGGCCGCCGCTGGCGTATCGGACCTATGACGACGAACGCACGCGGGCCCGAACGCACGGACACCCGGCGCCGAGGGCGCCGGGTGTCCGGTGGGGTTCCTGCTGTACCGATAGACAATCAGACTGCGGCGCGAGCACGCTGCGCGTCGCGACGCTCGACGAACCGTGACGCCTGGGCGTCGAGGTCCGCCATGAACGTCGCCAGCTCCTCGCGCGCGGCCTCGCCGTCGCCGGACAGTGGCCGTTCGTACGCGCGCACCTGCCGCAGCACCGGCGTGAGCACATCGTCGTGGTGCAGTCGCAGGTCGTAGATGCCGGCCTTGGCGATCTGCACCGACTTGCGGCCGAAGCCCTCGATGGTGTGGCCGGGCATCTGGAACGAGGTCGCGACCCGGGTCACGGCCCGCATCGCGGCGTTCGGCGCCAGGTCGAACGCGGCCGCGAGCAGGTTGCGGTAGAAGATCATGTGGAGGTTCTCGTCGGCGGCGACGCGCGCGAGGAGCTGCTCGCAGACCGGGTCGCCGGAGATCGTGCCGGTGTTGCGGTGCGACACGCGGGTGGCGAGCTCCTGGAACGACACGTACGCGACCGACTCCATCAGCCCCTCGTAGGAGTTGTGGAAGCCGCCCTCCATGTGCGTCATCCGCGCCCGCTCCAGCGCCACCGGGTCGACGGCACGCGTCGCAAGCAGGTAGTCACGGATCGCGATGCCGTGCCGGCCCTCCTCGGCCGTCCACCGGTGCACCCAGGTCCCCCACGCTCCGTCACGGCCGAACACCGTGGCGATCTCGTGGTGGTAGCTGGGCAGGTTGTCCTCGGTGAGCAGGTTGACGACGAGGGAGACCCGGGCGACCTCGGACAGCTTCGACTGCCCCGGCTCCCACGCCTCCCCACCGAGGATTCCGTCGAAGTCGCGACCCTCGCTCCACGGCACGTACTCGTGCGGGAACCACTCCTTGGCCGTGGCCAGGTGCCGGTTGAGGTTCTCCTCGACGACGGGTTCGAGCTCGCGCAGCAGCACGAGCAGGTCGGTGGGTTCGGCTGGGCTCACTGGGCCTCCGGTTCGTAGACGGCTGGTGACGGTGCGCTGCCGCCCAGGTGGGCGGGCAGCCACCACTTGTCCTCCGGGCCCTTCGGCTGCTGCGGGTACTCCCGCTGGGCCCGGTCGAGCATGATTGTCATGCGGGAGCGTAGTTCCGCGGTGACCGCGTCCTGGTTGTCGCGCCGGCCCGGGTGCAGCGGCTCACCAACAAGAATAGTGATCGGCACGCCACGCTGCGTGAGATTCTTGGGGTGCCCCTTGGTCCAGAACCGCTGGGTCCCCCACAGCACGACGGGTATCAGCGGCGTGCCGGTCGCTGCGGCCATCCGGGTGGCGCCGCTCTTGAGGTCCTTGACGGTGAACGACTGGCTGATCGTGGCCTCCGGAAACACGCCCACGACCTCGCCGGACTTCAGCGCCGAGAGCGCCGCCTTGTACGAGGCCATGCCCGCGTCGCGGTCGACGGGAATGTGGTGCATGCCACGCATCAGCGGGCCGCCGATGCTGTGCCGGAAGATCGAGTCCTTGGCCATGAACCGCACCAGGCGCTTCGAGCGGCGCGCGGCGAGGCCGCAGAAGATGAAGTCGAGGTACGACACGTGGTTGCAGGCGATGACCGCGCCCCCGTCGGCCGGCACGTGCTCCTCGCCCTCAATCGTGATCTTCATGCCGAGGAGCGTGAACATGGTCCTCGCGAACGCGATGACCGGCGGGTACACCAGATCTGCCATGGCATAACGCTAGCGGTACATGCTGGAGAGCACCCGGTACCCTGCCTCAAGACCACATGACTTCCCAGGGAGTTCACAGTGCAGGATGAGGTGCAGGATCCTCCGGCGCCCCCGTCACCTTCCGCAGCCTCTCCGTCACTCGTCGAGGCGCCCGTGCCCACGGAGATCGACGTCGAGGTCGTCGTGGTCGAGCCGGAATCGCGTTTCGGCAAGCCCGGCCCGCCGATGCGCCGCTCGCCGCTCATCATCGGGTTCACCGCCGGATTGGGCCTGCTGCTCGCGTACAGCGCATATCTCGCGGTGCAGAACGTCCGCTCCATATTGATCCTCATCTTCATCGCGATGTTCCTCGCGATCGGCCTCAACCCCGCCGTGGTACGCCTGACGAAGTGGGGCATGCCGCGCGGGCTCGCCGTCGCCGCCGTCGGCATCGGGGCGATGCTGGTGCTCTGCGGCGGTATCGTCGCGCTCATTCCGCCACTGGTGCAGCAGAGCAACGAACTGGTCGACAGCCTCCCGCAGTACATTGACAACCTGCGCCGAAACGACCAGCTGAACCGCCTCAACGAGCAATATCAGCTGCTGGACCAGCTCAAGAACGTCGCGACGCCGGGAAACGTCACAAAGGCCCTCGGCGGCGTCTGGGGCGGCGTGCAGGTCGCGTTCTCGGCGCTGTTCAACATCCTCACCGTCATCATTCTCACGGTGTACTTCATGGCCGCCTTCGACCGGCTCAAGGAGGGCGGCTACCGCCTCGTCCCGGCGACCCGCCGCGAGCGCGTCCGGCTCCTCGGCGACGAGATCCTCACCAAGGTGGGCGCCTACCTGGGCGGCGCCCTGGCGATCGCGGTCGTCGCGGGCCTGAGCTCGTTCGTGTTCCTGCTCATCATCGGCGTCGCATACCCATACGCATTGGCGGTCCTCATCGCCATCACCGACCTCATCCCGCAGATCGGCGCCACGCTCGGCGCCGTCGTGGTGAGCATCGTCGGATTCGCGACGTCATTGCAGGCCGGCATCGCCTGCGTGGTCTTCTTCGTCATCTACCAGCAGGTCGAGAACTACGCCATCTATCCGACGGTGATGCGCCGCGCCGTGAAGGTGAGCGACCTGGCGGCCATTCTGTCGGTACTGCTCGGCGTCGCCCTGATGGGTGTCGTCGGCGCGCTCATCGCCATCCCCGTGGTGGCCGCCGTGCAACTGCTCGTCCGCGAGGTCGTCATTCCGCGCCAGAACACCCGGTAGCCAATTTCCGCAGTGGTACCCGTTGTGCCTACCGGCGCCGTAATGTCAATGGCGCCGGTAAGGCCATGCCCGGGTACACTTCGGGCCATGCAGGACGAGTCGGCGCGCGGACCGGTGGCCTTTCTGGCCCGTCCGCATCGCCCTGCGCTGGTTTCGCGAACGCTCGGCGAACTGCGCGGCCCGGTGCACGGCGTCGTCGAACTGCCGCAGCGGCTGATGTGGAACCCGCAGCGCCGCTTCGACCTCGACAACCACGACCTGCTGCTGTGGATGTACGAGAACGTGCTGCGCGAGGCGATCCGCCACGACGAGCTGCGCCGCTTCCTCAACAAGCGCCTGCTCGTGCAGGTCTGGCCGGAGCTCAACCTCCCCCACGGCGTGCGCCGCGCCTGGGAGTCCCGCCACGCCGCACTGCGCGCCAGGTGACCCCCGCCCACGCACCTACGGTGACGGCGCCCCCCACCGAGCGCAACCGGTGATCCCCTTCTACACGGACGTCGCCCGCGTCGCCCTGGCAGTGGCGGAGCGTCACGGCTTCGTCCTCGGCGGCGGCTTCGCCTGGCTCATGAACGGCCTCGTCGAACGCCCCACCGAGGACGTCGACCTGTTCACCGACACCGACGGCGCCGCAGGCGCAGCCGCCGACGCGGTCTGCGCCGCCCTGCGCGAGGCCGGCTACACCGTCCACGAGGAGGAGGCCGACGACCTCCTGGAGCTCTTCGCCGGCTTCGACCAGCGGGAGTTCACGGTCGGCGACGGCACCCGCACGGTACGCCTCACCCTCTCCCGCCTGGACCGCCGCCAGAGCCCCGTGATGATGGACGTCGGCCCGGTCATGCACCTGGACGACCTCATCGCCACGAAGGTCGCCGCGCTGGTGAACCGCCGCGAGGTACGCGACTACATCGACGTCGCCGCGGCCTTGGAGCGCTACACGGTCGACGAGCTGCTCGAACTGGCCCGCCGCCAGGACCCGGCCTTGGAGGACGACGACATCGTCGCCGCCGGCCGCTACCTCGACCGCCTGGACGACGGCCGCTTCGCCTTCTACGGTCTGGACATCACACGCATCGCCGCGCTGCGCTCGCGCCTGACCGCCTGGCCCCGCTGACACAGCCACCCGGGAACACCGACACTCTGCTCCCGCTGCCATCGTCGTCGCCAGCGGACATCGAGCCCGGTAACCCCGCGACGCGACCTCGGTTGTGAGTTGGATCCGCCTTCCGCAGCACCGCTTTCACGATCAACGCGATCGACACGCCCGAAGCACGGACGCCCAGCTGCCGAAACTGCAGATTGTGACGCGCACTATCGCAGCGTCACCGTTTCGAACGACCGATCCTCGTGAACCCGGTCACGCACTCAGCGCGACCAACCGGCGGCGGGCTGGCGTGCCCCGCCGCCGGCCCGGCAACGGCAACGGCAACGGCAACGGCAACGGCAACGGCAACGGTCGTACGGTCATATGAATACGGTCATACGCATACGGTCATGCGCATACGGTCATGCGGCGTTGTCGTTGCGCCACAGGTCGAGCAGGCCGCGGAAGTGGCCGACGAAGCGGTCGTGCTCGTGCGCCGGGTAGGTGCTGCGTACGGTGCTCACCAGGAGGTCGTCGAAGTCGGCGGAGCCCACCCAGTCGGCAACGAGCTCGGGCACGTGACGCAGGGTCGTGTCGCAGAACTCGCGGTAGTCGTCGACGTCGAAGTAGGCGTCGGCCAGCCCACGGTAGCGCTGGAGCTTGTCGCGGTAGCCGTCGGTGGTGTCCGCGACCTCGAAGTAGCGGGCGGTGTCCATGTCGAGGCGCGCCTTGCGGCCGGTGATCACACAGAACGCCGTCCAGCGCAGCAGCGCCGTCATCGCCCACGGAAAGTAGTAGTGCAGGCTCGTCAGCGCAACGTCCGGGCACGCGTTGGCGTAGTCGATCGGATACACCACACCGTCGCGGACCAGGCACTCGCAGGAGTTGAACTCCCACCGGAAGAACGCGTTGACCAGCCGCGAGATCGTGACGACCTCGTCGCCGACGGCGTCGGTCAGGAACCCGTGCGACACCTCGTACCGCTCGTGCATCGGCAGCGCCGGCCGGAACTTCATCACCATCGTCTCCGGCCCGATCGACAACGACCGGGCGAAGACGTCATAGCCTTCGACCGCCTGCTGCAGGTGCATGAGCCGCGCGCCCGACTCGTCGTACGCCGCATGCAGTTGCGCACTGTCGGCAATGCGTGACACCCCGACCCACGCACCGCCATCGTACGGCTTCATGAACAGCGGGTACCCGAGCCGCTCCGCAACGGCGTCAAGATCGAACGGCCGGTTGTACTGCTCCGCCGTGTACGCCCACTTGGCATGGTCGACAGGGTTCTTGTACGGCACGAGCACCGTCTCGGGCACATGCAGCCCGAGACGCATCATCGCGCAGTAGGCGGCATGCTTCTCCATGGACTGGAACGTGAACGGGCTGTTGAGCAGGTACACGTCGTCCATGAGCGCGACTTTCTTGAGCCATTCGCGCGGGTGGTAGTACCAGTAGGCGAGCCGGTCGATGACCAGGTCGTGCGACGGACGGTCACGCAGGCCGAACGGTTCGATGGTCACGCGCACGGTACGCAGCCGGTGCTCCGCACCGTTGCGGTCGGTGACGGTCCCGAGCCGGCGCACCAGCGTCTCGTACGCACGCGGCCAGTCCTGTTCCGTGCCGAGCAACAGCCCGACGAGATGCTCGGTCATGACGCCTCCGCCGTGTGCGCCGACCTTGCCTCGATCGGCCATCGCACCCCAGGCGCCGACCGCACCCGGCACGGCGAACCCGCGATGAGCGCCGGTCGCATCTCGTGCAGACATCGCGTCTCGTGCAGACATCGCATCTCAGGCGCCAGTCGCGTCTCGTGGAGCCACCGCATCGCAGGCGCCGGTCGCGTGTCGTGCAGCCATCGCATCGCAGGCGCCGACCGCGCCTCGTGGAGCCATCGCATCGCACACGCCGACCGCGCCCCCCGGCGCGGCGAATCCTCCGTAGGCGCTGGCCTAGCTTTGCGCGGCCGCCGCGCCGTGGGTACCGGCCCCGTCGCGTTTGGTTTCGTCTCGGTCATCCGTGACCTCCTGCAAAAGGCGGTGCAGGTGCGGGTCGAGCGCATCACGCCAGGTGACCATCGAGTGACCACCCGGCAGCTCGAGCAGCGGCGCGCCGAGCCGGCTCGCCATCGCCCGGTTGTTCAGCAGGTTCTCCTCGTCACGCCCGCACGTCAAGACCACGCGAGCCGCTACCGGCCGGACGGTCTGCACGAAGGCGGTGATCCGGCGGAACCACGGGAACCCGGCCTCCTGCGGGTCGAGCTCCGCGGTGAAGAAGCTCCCCGACTGCAGGAACAGCCCGGCAAACCGTCCCGGGTAGATGGTCTCCGCGTGCAACAGGGCGAGCCCGCCGAGGCTGGCGCCGAGCCCCACTACGGGCCCGGGTGGCAGAGCCGGTAACACATCGTGCACGAGCGCGGCGGCATAGGCGGGGTTGGCCGAGTACCACTCGCTGCGGCTGCCCGGTGACAGCAGGACGACGTGATAGTGCGCAAAGCGCTGCGACAGGCCGGCGATGCGCTCGTACTCCGGCCCGTCGTGCGCGAGCAGCACCGCTCGGGCGCCGCGCACGGCGGCGCCGGTGGGCACCGTGGCGTCGGCGGGCGCGGTGACAGGCCGCGACGCCGGCGGCACGATCCGTGCCTGGATCGTCACCCCGGGATCGCGGCCCACTCACGCACCATAGGTCAGGTGATCGTTCGGCGCAGGGCTGACCGGCGCCGGCGGCGCCTCCGGCATGACGATCCACAGCATCGGGTACGCCAGCACGGCCACGCCACCGGTCAGCAGGATGGACAGAAGGAAGACGGCGCGCACCATGGTCGAGTCGGTGTTCAGGTACTCGCCGATGCCACCCAGCACACCGGCGACGGTGCGGTCGGTCTGCGAGCGGCGGAGACGCTTGATGTCGGTCATGCCAACAAGGTTGCCCGCCGAAGCGGCTCGGCGACCTCGGGTAACGCCCTGACCGACCCCTGAGTCCTCACCCCGATCGGTACCCTCCGGGTGACCGTCTGCACGCACCGCACTCGCCACAAGTACCGCGCGCTGGGTGCCGAGCACGGAACGCGACAGTGGCGGGCCGGCATCCGGCGGGCAGTCTCAAAACGCCGTGGCGAAACGGGCGGGACAGCCCGGACATCTCTACCCTGTCGCGCATGACGACCCCCCCGAAGGACGAACCGCCCGCCGCCGAGTCTGCGGCGACTCCTGACCCCTCGGCATCCACTCCCGAACCCGCCTCCCCCGCATCCGCGACAGCCTCCTCCGAAGCCGCCCCGTCCGAAGCCGCCCCGTCCGAGGCCGCCTCCTCCGAAGCCGAAGCCGCCCCGTCGGAAGCCGTCACCTCCGAAGCCGCGGCCGCCCCGTCCGAAGCCGCCACCTCCGAAGCCGTCTCAAACACTGCTGAGCCGGCGGCTTCAGCTGCCGAGCCTGTGGTCGTCGCTGCTGCGTCCGCGGCGCCCGGCGCCGAAGGCACAGCCGACGTCAGCGTGCCGAACCCGAACATCGACGAGCTGGTCGAGTTGGGCCGCAGCACCGTCACGGTCGCGCGCTACGCCGACTACGCCGGCGCGCAGCAGGCGGTGGATTACCTGTCCGACAACGGCTTTCCGGTTGAACGGACCGCGATCATCGGCACTGATCTCCGGCTCGTCGAGAACGTGCTCGGTCGACTCACCGTCGGCCGGGCCGCGCTCGCCGGCGTCGCCAGTGGTGCGTGGTTCGGGCTGTTCGTCGGCATCCTGTTCACACTGTTCAGCGACTCGAACTGGCTGGGCATCCTGGTCACCACGATCCTCGTCGGCGCGTTGTGGGGCGGCGTGTTCGGCGCCATCGCGCACGCACTCACCGGCGGTCGCCGCGACTTCACCTCGCGCAGTTCGCTGCAGGCCGGGCAGTACGCCGTGACCGTCGAAGCGGAGTTCGCCGACGAGGCCCGCGTGCTCATCACCCGGCAGAACTGGCGCGCCGCGAACTGACTACCGCGTACGTGCCCACGGAGCCGGCACCGAATACATGAGCCAGGCCCGGTAGGAAGACGCCCGGCATCGCGACCAAACGCAGCGCGGTCAGGACGTCACGCACCGCAGAGATGATCCGGACTGCCGTACGGGACCAGCACCGCCCATTCAGCGCACCGACCACAATACGAGCCGTAAGACACGACCCGTCAATCGCCGCGCGGCGCCCAAGCCGCGCGGCGCCCAAGCCGCGCGGCGCCCAAGCCGCGCGGCGCCCAAGCCGCGCGGCGCCCAAGCCGCGCGCTTCAGGCCACTCAGCGGGCCGGCGGGGACTGCATCTGGTCGACGATCTTCTGCAGGGCGGTCGCCAGCGTTTCGCGTTCCTCCGCGGTCAGTGTTGCCAGGGCGTGAGCTGCGAGGCGGGCCCTGGCTTCCTCGATCGGGGCCTGGGCCGAGCGGCCCTTTTCCGTCAGGTACAGGCGGACCAGCCGGCGGTCGCCGGGATCGGGGCGCCGATCGATCAGGCCGTCCTTCACCATGCGTGTCGCCGTGTTCACCACGGTGGGCGTGGCCACCTGCAGCCGAGCGGCCAGCTCGCCCGGTGACAGGCCGTCGCGCTCCCAGAGCACCTCGAGTACGAGGTTCTGGCCGATGCGCACGCCGTGGGCGCTCATTGCCTCGTCGGCGGCCGCTCGCAGCAGCTTCTGAGCGCGCGTCAGCAGCCGGATCACGTCGGTCACGTTTGCATGCTAACGAGTTCCCGGCTACATTTCGCTAGCACGCTATCGATCCACACGACCTGGGGAGATCGCTTGATTCTCGTTACCGGCGGGCTGGGTTTCATCGGCAGTCACACCACCCGCGCACTGCTCCAGGCAGGCGCCGAGGTGCTGCCTGCGTCGCGGACACGCACCGAATCGCCGCTACTACCGAGCGCGTTGGAAGTCGCGAAGCTCGACTGCACCGATCCGGAGTCGCTGTCCGCAGTCGGAAGGCGACACCGGATCACCGCCATCGTGCACCTGGCCGCGGTCCCGCTGGGGCGCGAGCCACTACTCGCGGAACTACGCGGCAACGTCGACGCGCTGCTGACGGTGCTGTCGGCGGCGGCGCGATGGAACGTTGGGCGGGTGGTCGTCGCCAGCAGCATCGGCGTGTACGCCGGCGTCGAGACACTGCCCTGGCACGAGAACGCGCCGCTGCCCGTCACCTCGCCGCACCCGATCCCGGCGGCGAAGAAGTCCGCGGAGATCCTGTCGCTCGCAAGCGGCCTCGACGTGATCGTCGCCCGCATCGGCGGCATCTGGGGACCACTCGGCCGACCGGCAAGCCCGTTCCTGGCGGCGCCGGGCATGATCCACGCCGCCGCGCGCGCCAGCACACACTCGCACGGCCCCAGCGACAGCAGCGATCCCGAGTACGGCAACGGCGCCGGCAGTGGTCGAAGCACTGAAGCTGTTGGTCGCGGACCCCGAACGACGAACGCCGCAGGCGACGAAGGCAGGCGCCGCGGCGATTCCGGAGGCGGTGATGGACACGCCGATGCGCAACGGACCGCGGTGAACGCCGATGGCGGGGCGGACATGCTGTACGCGCCGGACTGCGGCACTGCGCTCGCCATGCTCGCGACGGCGGGCGGGCTCGCGCACCGGGTGTACAACGTCGGGGGTGGGCGGCCGACGACCAACGGTGAGGTCGCCGCGGCCATAACGCGGCACTCCCCCGGGTTTCATCCGAGCCTGACCACCGGCAACGGCGGTGCGCTGATCCCCTACCTCGACACGACGCGGATTCGAGGCGCCGGGTGGCATGCGCAATGGCAGCTGGATCGGGCGGTCGCCGACTATATCGAGTGGCTGAAGTTTGGACACGAGCGATGACGGCCACATCGCCGAGGGCGTCCTAGGATGCTAGGTTGGAGCGGTTTCGCGTCAGGCAATGCTGAAGAGCGCGAATGGTGAATCGGGCAGGCGCGGCTGGTATGTGATGCTGGAAGTCGCGCCCGTCAATTGCACCACCTGTTCTTCGGCCAGTGGATGGGGTCAAAGTACCAGCGGTCGCCTGCGGCTCTCCGGCTATGCACCTGCCGGGTGCGGCGACGCACCACCTGGGTGCGCACGAGGTGTCAGCGGCGTTTTGTTTCCGCGATCATGCATATTCTGCGCCGCAGAGGCTGGTTTTCTCGATGATGGCGGAAAGAAAACGCACACCTGGGTACATCATGTTTCCGCGATCATGAAAAACCGGCCGTTCAGAGGCCCGAAAATTCGTGATCGCGGAAACATAATGCGGGCCGGCGCCAAGGATGTGAGGCGAGGCCGCCAAGCGGCGAGCCGGCAAGTGGCGGAGCGGAAGCGACGTGTCGAGCCGACATGGCACCCCGGGCGGGTACGAGCGGAGCAAGGCCCCGAGCTGCGCACGCTTCGGAGCAGGGCTGGAGTTGGCGGGCTCCCGAACAACAAGCGACCTGGGCGTGCCCCGGAATGAGGCGCGAGCTGGGCGAGCTACGGCGAGTGGCGGAGTTGGGTCTCCGAGGTGGGGCCTGGCCGTCTACTTGCGGGCGCACGCTCTGCAGGCGTGCGCAGGAGCGTGGGTGCCGCTGGCCGGGACGGCCAGCGCGCGAGGCCGCGAAGCAACGCGAAGCCCGCGAGGCCGCGCAGCTGGCGAGTGGTGGAGCGGAGGTGCCGTGCCGAGCACGGCACGGCACCTCGAGTGGTATGTGAGCGGAGCCGGGACTGAGTTGAGTGCGCTCCGGAGCGGGGACTGGGTTTGGGCCGGCTGCGGGGCGAGGCTCGAGCTCGGCGGGCTACAACGAGTGGCGGGGTTCGGTGTCCGACGTCGGGGCCTCGCCGTCGGCCTCGTGGACGCCGCTTTGCCGGGCGTGCGCCGGAGCGTGAGTGGCGCTGGCCGGGCTGGCCACGGCGTCCGCCTCGTGAGCGCCGCCGGCCGAGTCAGCCGGCGACGAAAGCGAAGCGGAGGACTCCAGGTGGGTGCCGTCGCCGGAGATCGCGGCCGGCGTTGACGAAGCGGCCGTCGGGCCACCGTTTGGCGACGCCGGCGTAGGCGATGCGCCGCCGCCGTTGGGAGACGACGCGGCCGAGAAGGCGGAACCGGCCGTCGGGTCCACCGAGAGCGCCCCGTCGCCGCCAGCCGTCACGGCCGAGGCGGAGGCCGACGAGGACGCGGCTGCGGCGAACGGCGTGCCGGCCTCGGTTGACGCGGTGGCGGAGGTGGACGTAGAAGGCGGCGCAACCGAGGCGGATGGCGGCGCGGCGCCGCCATCCGCTGAGGCCGGGGCGGCGGTGGACGCGAGGGCGGCACCGCCCGCGGCGGAGGAGGCCGGGGCGCCCGCAGGGGCGGGTTCGGCAGCGCCGGCGGCGGAGGCCGAGGCGGCAGTGGACGCGAGGGCGGCACCGGCCGCGGGTGAGGCGGCGGCCGCGGCGGCGCCGTCGGCGGCGGCGTCCTCGGCGGCGCGGGCCTGGGCCGCGGACATTGAGCGGAGCGCGATCTCCGGCAGGAACTGGATGGCGATGAGGCCGGCGACCATGATGGCCGAGGCGACGAGGAAGACGACGCTCATCGAGTCGGAGAAGCCGACCTTGAACGGGTGGGCCAGGGTGGCGTCGAGCTTCTCCAGGAACGACGTGTCGTTCAGGGAGCTGGACGAGCCCGACGTGGTGGTGCTCTGCAGGGCGGCGACCTGGTCGGGGTGGGCCGCGGCGGCGGAGCGGAAGGCCGTGGTGGACTGGGCCGCGGTGAAGGCGGACCTGATCTTGTCCGGCAGGAGGCTGAACAGGATCGACAGGAACACGGCGGCGCCGAGCGTGCCGCCCATCGAGCGGAAGAACGTGACCGTCGACGTGGCGACGCCGATCTCGCGCGGGCTGGCCGCGTTCTGCACCGCGGTGATCACGGGCTGCATGTTGCCGCCCAGGCCGAGGCCCATGAGCGCCATGATGAGCATCGTGCGCCACAGCGGGGTGTCGGCGCCGATGCGGGAGAACAGCACGAGCGCGGCGAGCATCAGGGCGGCGCCGACGATCGGGAAGATGCGGTAGCGGCCGGTGCGGGCGATGACCTGGCCGGAGATGATCGAGCCGCTCATGATGCCGAGCACCAGGGGCAGCAGCATGAGGCCGGCCTTCGTCGGGGTCGCGCCCTTGACGATCTGCAGGTAGAGCGGCAGCGTCAGCAGGCCGCCGAACATCGCCATGCCGAGGATGAAGCTCGAGATCGAGGCGACCGAGAACGTGCGGCCGCGGAAGAGGCGCATCGGCAGGAGGGCGTCGTCCTTGTATCCGAACTCGGCGAGCAGGAACAGCACCAGGCCGACGGCGCCGATGCCGTAGCACAGCAGGGAGCGGCCCGAGCCCCAGCCCCACTCGCGGCCCTGCTCGGCGACGGTCAGCAGCGGCACGAGTGTGACGATGAGCGTGAGCGCGCCCGGCCAGTCGATGCGGTGGTCCTGGCGGCGGTGCGGGATGTGCAGCACGCGCATGACGACGAGGAACGCGGCGAGGGCGATCGGCACGTTGATGTAGAAGATCCAGCGCCAGCCGGTGACGCCCAGGATCTCGCTGGAGCCGGCGAAGAAGCCGCCGAGCACCGGGCCGAGGACGCTCGAGGTGCCGAAGACGGCGAGGAAGTACCCCTGATACTTGGCCCGCTCCCGGGGCGGCACCACATCGCCGATGATGGCGAAGGCGAGGGAGAACAGGCCGCCGGCGCCGATGCCCTGCACCGCGCGGAACGCGGCCAGCTGGTAGATGTTGCCGGCGACGCCGCACAGCACCGAGCCGACGATGAAGATGCCGATCGAGAACAGGATGAACGGCTTGCGCCCGTAGATGTCCGACAGCTTGCCGTAGAGCGGCGTGGAGATCGTCGACGTGATGAGGAACGCGGTCGTGGCCCACGCCTGCAGGGAGAACCCGCCGAGGTCGTCGGCGATCGTCCGCATGGCCGTCGACACGACGGTCTGGTCGAGCGCGGCGAGGAACATGGCCATCATGAGGCCGATCAGAATCGTGACGATCTGCCGGTGGGTCAGGACGGTGTCCTCCGCGGCGGCGGCCGCCGGAGCCGAGCCGGCCGGTGCTGATGTGCTCAAGGTTGTTCTCCCCATGAGAGCAAGCCGTTTCGATCCGATCGCGTTTCAGAATTCACGCTACTCCTCGATCGAGGACACTAGTCGGGGGGTACGACAGAATCGGAGGCAGCAGCGCGTGTCAGCAACACTGGTGGTCAAGGATCTCGCGGCCGGTCACGGGGACAAGGCCCTGTTCATGGGCCTGGACCTGGTCGTGGCGCCCGGGGACGTGATCGGGCTCGTCGGGGTCAACGGGGCCGGCAAGTCGACGCTGCTGCGCACGCTGGCCGGGCTGCTGCCGATCGAGCAGGGCGCCGTGCAGCTCAGCCCGCCGACGGCGACGGTCGGGTACCTGCCGCAGGAGCCCGACCGGCACCCAGGCGAGTCGTTGCGCGCGTTCCTGGCCCGGCGCACCGGCGTCGCCGAGGCGCAGCGGCGCATGGACGCCGCCGCCGAGCAGCTCGGCGACGGCGACGCGGCGGCCGAGGAGTACAGCGTCGCCCTGGAGCGCTGGCTCGCCCTCGGCGGCGCCGACCTGGACGAGCGCGCCGAGGAGGTCGCCGCCGACCTGGGGCTGGCCGTGGACCTCGACCTGGAGATGACGGCGCTGTCCGGCGGCGAGGCGGCGCGGGCGGGCCTGGCGAGCCTGCTGCTGTCGCGCTACGACGTGCTGCTGCTCGACGAGCCGACCAACGACCTGGACCTCGAGGGCCTGGCGAAGATCGAGGCGTTCGTCAACGGGCAGCGCAACAAGACGGTCATCGTGGTCAGCCACGACCGGGAGTTCCTGGCCCGCACCGCGACCGCGATCCTGGAGCTGGACCTGCACCAGCTGCAGGTGCACTTCTACGGCGGCGGCTACGCGGCCTACCTGGAGGAACGGGCCGTCGCGCGGCGCCACGCCCGGGAGCGCTACGAGGAGTACGCCGACACGAAGTCCGACCTCGAGGCCCGCGCCCGGATGCAGCGCGCCTGGATGGAGAAGGGCATCAAGAACGCGCGGCGCAAGCAGCCGGACAACGACAAGATCGGCAAGTCGAAGAAGATCGAGTCGACGGAGAAGCAGGCGGCGAAGGCGCGCCAGACCGCGCGGCTCATCGAGCGGCTCGAGGTGGTCGAGGAGCCGCGCAAGGAGTGGCAGCTGCAAATGGAAATCGCCGCGGCGCCCCGGGCCGGCGCGGTGGTCGCCACGCTCAATGGCGCGGTGCTACGCCGGGGATCCTTCACCCTCGGCCCCGTCGACCTGCAGATCGACTGGGCCGACCGGGTGGCGATCACCGGCGCGAACGGCTCGGGCAAGACGACCCTGCTCGCGGCGCTGCTGGGCCGCCTGCCGCTGGACGAGGGCCGCGCACATCTCGGCCCCGGTGTCGTCGTCGGCGAGGTCGACCAGGCCCGGCGGATGTTCGAGGGCGAGGATTCGCTGCTGGACGCGTTCCGCCTCGCGGTGCCCGACCAGAACCCGGCCGACGTGCGCACCCTGCTTGCGAAGTTCGGGCTGCGGGCGGGCCACGTGCTGCGCCCGGCGCGCAGCCTCTCCCCCGGCGAGCGCACCCGCGCCGCCCTGGCGCTGCTGCAGGGGCGCGGCGTGAACCTGCTGGTGCTCGACGAGCCGTCCAACCACCTCGACCTGCCGGCGATCGAGCAGCTCGAGTCGGCCCTGGACAGCTACCCGGGGACGCTGCTGCTGGTCACCCACGACCGGCAGATGCTCGAGGCGGTGCACACCAACCGGCACATCGAGGTTGCCGACGGCAAGGTGACCAGCGCGTGAGCCTCGAGGAGTTCTGGACCGAGCGGCACCTGTGCACGCTCAGCACGATCCGCCGCGACGGCACCGTGCACAGCGTCCCGGTCGGCGCCACCTACGACCCGGCCACCGGTACGGCGCGCATCATCACATCCGGCAAATCGCAAAAAGTGCGAAATATCGGGTACAACGCACAGATCGCGATATGCCAGATCGATGGCCGGCGCTGGAGCACGCTCGAAGGGCACGCCACGATCGAGACCGATCCCGCGGCGGTACAGGACGCGGAGGTGCGCTACGCAAAAAGGTACAAGCAGCCCAGGGCCAACCCGGAGCGCGTGGTGATCATGGTCACCGTCACGAGGGTGTTGGGGACGTATCGGCCCGCCTGACATTCAGCGTTCAACAACAGGCAAACAGTCGACCCGACGCTGAGCGCGCCGAAGACGTTTCGGCTCCTCAGCATCGGGAGCACTCCATGCAACGCAATATCGTGCGACGCGGGCTCGTCGCCGGCCTCCTGTCGGCGACGGTTGTCGCCGCCGTGGCCGGCTGCGGCTCGTCCAAGAAGGCCGCGGACGCCCAGAACAACAAGACCGGCGCCGCCGCGGCGACGTCCGTGCAGGACATCGGCGGGCTCGACGCCCTGGTGGCGGCCGCGAAGGCCGAGGGCCAGCTCAACGTGATCACGCTGCCGCGCGACTGGGCGAACTACGGCGAGCTCATCGACACGTTCAGCACCAAGTACGGCATCAAGGTCAACAGCGACAACCCGGACGGCTCGAGCCAGGACGAGATCAACGCCGTCAAGTCGCTCAAGGGCCAGGACCGCGCGCCGGACGTGCTCGACCTCGGCGGCGCCTTCGCCCAGTCGGGCGCGAAGGAGGGCCTGTTCGCGCCGTACAAGGTGCAGACCTGGGCCGACATCCCGGACAACCAGAAGGACGCCGACGGCGCCTGGTACAACGACTACGGCGGCTACATCTCCATCGGCTGCGACGCCAAGAAGATCGCCGTCTGCCCGCAGACGTTCGCCGACCTCAAGAAGCCGGAGTACAAGGGCAAGGTCGCGCTCAACGGCGACCCGACCAAGTCCGGCTCGGCCTTCGCCGGCGTGTTCGCCGCGGCCCTGGCCAACGGCGGCAGCTTCACCAACATCCAGCCCGGCATCGACTACTTCGCCGCGCTGAAGAAGTCGGGCAACTACATCCCGGTCGAGTCGACCCCGGCCACCATCGAGAAGGGCGAGACCCCGATCTCGATCGACTGGGACTACCTCAACGCCGGCTACACCAAGGAACTGGCCGCCAAGGGCATCGACTGGAAGGTCGCGGTCCCGGCCGACGGCGTCTACGGCAACTTCTACTGCCAGGCGATCAACAAGACCGCCCCGCACCCGGCCGCCGCGCGGCTGTGGGAGGAGTTCCTCTTCTCCGACGAGGGCCAGAACCTGTGGCTGAAGGGCTTCGCCCGGCCGGTCCGGCTGCCGAAGATGACCACCTCCGGCAAGGCCGACGCCACCCTCGTGGCCGCCCTGCCGCAGGTCGACACCACCAAGGCGCAGCTGCCCGCCCCGGACCAGGTCGACGCGGCCAAGAAGGTCCTCACCGACGGCTGGACCAAGGCGCTGAACGGGTGACCACCCCCGCCGTCAACACTGTCCGGGCACGGTCCTTCACGGACCGTGCCCGGCGGTGCGGCCCCTGGCTGGCGGTCGCACCGTTCCTCATCGTGATGCTCATCGGCCTGGTACTGCCGGTGATCGCGCTGGCCACCGGGGCGTTCGAGGGCGACTCGCTCAAGTCCTCCCTGGGCAGCGGCTACCGCTCGGCGTTCTGGGGCTCCGTCAAGCTCTCCGTCGTCTGCGCCGTGCTCGGCGCCGTGGTGGGCCTGCTCGTCGCGCGCGCCGTGCTCTCCGGCGGCACCGTGCTGCGCCGGCTGGTGCTCACCGCGTCCGGCGTGCTGGCCAACTTCGGCGGCGTGCCGCTCGCGTTCATGTTCATCGCCTCGATCGGCAACGCCGGCATCGTCACCGGCCTGCTGCACGACTGGACCGGCTTCGACCTGGCCGACTCCCCGTTCAGCCTCTACCAGTTCGGCGGCCTCGCCGTCGTCTATCTGTACTTTCTGGTACCGCTGATGGTCATCGTCATCGCACCGGCCCTCGACGGCGTGCGCGCCGAGTGGTCCGAGGCGGCGGAGAACCTCGGCGCGACCCGCTGGCAGTACTGGCGCCACGTCGCCGGCCCGCTGCTCGCCCCGCCCGTCATGGCCGGGGCGCTGCTGCTGTTCTGCGGCTCCCTGTCGGCGTTCGCGACCGCGCAGGCCATGGTCGGCGCGACGGTACCCCTGGTCACGCTGCAGATCGCCAACGCCCTGTCGGGCAACGTCTCGGCCGACAACGCCGGCGTCGGCGCGGCCCTGGCCATCGAGATGATCGTCCTGGTCGCCATCGTCATGGCCGCCTACTGGACGATCGAGCGCCGCACGGCGAGGTGGCTTCGGTGACCGCCGTGCTGACGCGGCCGGTCGAGGCTCCCGCGGTACACAAGCGGAAACGGCGATTCAACGCGACCCGGACGGTCGTCCTCGGCCTTGCGGCGGTCTACTTCCTGGTGCCGCTTGCCGCCGCCGTGTGGTTCACCGTCCAGGACAAGGTCCACGGCGGCGTGACCGGCGAGTACTACACCAGCATCCCGCAGGCCGAGGGCTTCGCCGGGGCGCTTCGCCGCTCGCTGTCCCTGGCGGTGCTCACCGTGCTCGGCGTGCTGCTGGTGACCGTGCCCGCCATGCTCGCCGTGACGCTGCGGCTGCCGAAGCTGCGCCCGATCGTCGAGGGCCTGTCGCTGCTGCCGCTGGTCATCCCGCCGATCGCGCTCGTCGCCGGCGTGCGCGACATGCTGGCGCTGGGCCCCAACCAGCTGGCCGGCACGCCGTTCGGCGACGCGCTGGTCTCCTCGCAGGACCCCGAGCTGCCGATCATCCTCGTCGTCGTGTACATCGTGCTGGCCACCCCGTTCGCCTACCGTTCCCTGGACGCGGGCATCCGCGCCATCGACGCGCGGACACTGGTCGACGCGGCGCGGGGGCTCGGCTCGTCGTGGTTCGACGTCGTATGGCGGGTGCTGCTGCCCAACCTGCGCGGCGCGGTCCTCGGCGCGGCGTTCCTGACGCTGGGCCTGGTGCTGGGCGAGTACACCATCGCCAGCATCCTGCTCTTCGACACCCTGCCCACCTGGCTGGTGAAGATCTCCGGCGAGAACGGGCAGCTGTCCGTCTCCGTCAGCACCGCCAGCCTGCTGTTCACCTGGCTCCTGCTGCTCGTCGTGTCCCTCGCGGACCGGCCCAAGACTTCTCGGAGTGACTCATGACTGCGGTCGGTGTGCGCATGCTGGGCATGCGGCGCAGCTTCGGGGCGGTGCACGCGCTGGACGGGCTCGACCTGGTCATCGAGCCGGGCGAGTTCATCGCCCTGCTCGGCCCGTCCGGCTGCGGCAAGACCACGGCCCTGCGGGTGCTGGCCGGGTTTGAGACCGCCGACGCCGGCACCGTCTGGGTCGGCGACAAGGACATCACCGGTACCCCGCCGAACAAGCGGGACATGGGCATGGTCTTCCAGGCCTTCAGCCTGTTCCCGAACCTCACCGCCGCCGACAACGTCGCCTTCGGGCTGCGGGTGCGCGGCGTGGACTCCGCGGCCCGCCGCAAGCGGGCCGCGGACCTGCTCGAGCTCGTCGGGCTCGGTCATGTCGGCAAGCGGTACCCGCACCAGCTCTCCGGCGGCCAGCAGCAGCGCGTCGCCCTGGCCCGGGCCCTGGCGATCGAGCCGCGGGTGCTGCTGCTCGACGAGCCGCTGTCGGCGCTGGACGCGCAGGTGCGGGTCCAGCTGCGCGACGAGATCCGCCGCATCCAGCAGCGGCTCGGGATCACGACCCTGTTCGTCACCCACGACCAGGGCGAGGCGCTCAGCGTCGCCGACCGGGTCGGCGTCATGCGCGCCGGGCGCCTCGAGCAGCTGGCCGACCCCGACACGCTGTACCACCGCCCGGCCACCCCGTTCGTCGGCGAGTTCGTCGGCACGATGAACCGGCTGCCGGGCGTGCTGGGCTCCGACGGCACCGTACGGGTCCTCGGCGCCGACCGGCCGGTCGCCGAGGGCAGCGACGCCGTGCCCGGCGAGGTGGCGGTGCTGGTGCGACCCGAGGCGATGACGCTGTCCGCCTCGGAGACCGGCAGCGCCCTCGTCGTGGTCCGCACCTTCCACGGCGCGCTGACCCGCCTGTCGGTGCGGCTCGGCGACGGCGACGAGGCCCTCGTCGACCTGCCCAGCCCCGCCGCCGCCGGCATCATGCCCGGCGACACCGTGACCGTGGGCGTCGGCGAGGGCCCCGTCCTCGTCGCCGCGACCGACGCGACCCGCATCCCGGCGGGCGAGACGGTCTGACCCGGCCCGCGGCCTGCCCCGTGCTACCGGCTGAGCCGGGGCAGGCCGAGGCGTAGGCAGGTGCGCTCGTCGCCGGGGAACACCGCGGCGACGCCGTCGGGCATGGCGCACGCGGCCAGCGGCGGAGCAGGCCGCCGAAGGCGGTCCCGTCGCCGGGGCCGCGGGTCTGCATCGGTGGCATACCCGTTGATGTCCGCGACCCCCGGGCGCCATCCCCGCAGGTCACTGCGGTGGCGGCGGCGGCCACCCAGGCGCCGGCGGCGCGGCGGGCGGGCTGACCGGCGGCCCCGAAACCGGCGGACCGGCGAACTGCGGCGGCCCCGAAACCGGCGGACCGGCGTACTGCGGCGGTCCCGAAACCGGAGGCGGACCGGCGAACTGCGGCGGAGCCGAAACCGGCGGCGGACCGGCGAACTGCGGAGGAACCGCGCCGGGAGGCGCAAAAGGCACATTCGGAACGGGCGCCGGCACCGCATACCCTGCGAACGGCATCGGCGCGGGTACGACCGGCGCGGGCGCCGTGACCAGGGGCGACACGCGGCGGCCGATGAGCTCGATCAGCCAGATCGCGAAGAGGCCGACCAGCGCGCAGATCGCGGCCGTCAGCGTCATCACCCACGAACCGGCCCCCTTGAGCAGCTCCCACTGCCACAGGAAGTCGACGATGACGACGCCCAGCGCCACCCCGAACACCCCGGCCCGCCGCCCGAACGGGCTCACCGCGCCCAGCAGCACCGCCGCCAGCCCGTCGACGAGCAGCCCGGTGTCGAAGGGCTGCGCCGCCGAGATGTACCGCGTCTGCAGGATGCCGGCGACCGCGGCGAGGACCGACGAGCCGGTGATGCCGACGAGCGCGCCGAGGAGCTTCGCGACGCTGAACGCGCCCGCCTCCCCGCCGGCCGGGCGGTTCGCCGACAGCAGCCGTCGCACGGCCGGCACCGCGAACAGCACCCCGCCGAGGATCGACAGGACGAAGAACGCGACCGCCCACGGCACGTAGCTGCCCGGGACGCCGGGGTCCTGGAGGCGGATCACGCCGCCCGTGGCCTGCCCGATCAGGATCGCCTGCACGACGAGGCCGGCCGAGAACGTCACCACCCAGCCGGGCAGGCCCGTCAGGCCGGTGATGAGCGCCATCGCCAGGCCGAGGCCGAGGACGGCGAGCAGCGCCAGCAGGATGCTGTCCTGCTTGGCGTAGATCACCCCGGCGAGCGCGGCCAGCTGGCCCACGGCGAGGTTCGGGGTGCCGGTGCGCAGCGACAGGGCCAGGCCCAGCGCGGCGAAGCCGGTGAAGGCCATCGTCGACCAGGCGCCGCCGCGGCCGAACACCTCGGAGTTCTGCAGGTACAGGCCGATGGTGACGCCGACGGCGACCAGCAGCAGGACGGCTTCCCAGATCAGGTTCGGCAGCAGCTCCCGGACCGGGCGAGCCGGTGGGGCGGCGCTCACGTCGCTCATGGCGGGCAACATATCGCGCATCGCCAAAGGTCGCTCCCATTGCACACCCGACGCGCCAGGGCACCGAAACCGGGCGGTTCGCACTACCCTCACGCCGTGAACGACGAACGCCCCGCGCGCGGCGGGCGGCGCGACGAGGACCCGACCGCGCGGGCGCACGCCGAGCTGGACCTGGCCCGCGCCGCGCTCGCCGAGGGCGATCTGGCCCACGCGGCCGGGCACGTCGCCGGGGCGATCGCCGCGGCGCCCGGCCTGCCGGAGGTGCACGAGCTGCTCGCGGCGCTGAGCGCCCGGGCCGGCGACGAGGGCGCGCTGGAGCTGTTCCCGGTCGAGCAGCCGGCGTTCATCGGCACCGTCGTGGCCCGGGCGCACCTGCAGGGCCGCCACGACCCGATCGGCGGGCTGCGGATGCTCGCGCAGGCGACCCAGTTCAACTGCTCCCAGCCGTGGGCGGACGTGAGCTGGGTGCGGCACCTGGAGCCGCGCCGCCTGGACCCCAACGAGCTGGCCCGGCTGTTCGTCGCGGTGATGTCGAGCCTCGGCGACCCGGCCGAGGCGCGGGTGGCGAAGGCCAACGAGGTGTACCTCGACCTGGCCCGCCGGGCCACCGCCGCCCACCCGGGCAGCGCGCTGCTGCACGGCGCCGCGGCCGGCCTCGCCCGCCGGTTCACGGCCCTGGCGCCGGCGGCCCTCGCCGACGCGGTGCGGTGGGGCGCGCACGGCCACCGGCTGCGGCCCGACAAGCTGACCTCGGTCTGGTACGCGTATGCGCTGAAGGCCGACGGCCGCCTCGACGCCGCACTGCAGGTGATGCGCCAGGCCTGGCAGGCCGAGCCGGGCGAGGTCGACCTGTGCGCCGACATGGCCAACTGGCTCGCCGAGGCCGGCCGCGCCGACGAGGCCCTGGACCTGCTGGACACCGCGATGCGCACCGAGCCGGACTACGACTGCGCGGTGCACACCGCGGCGCGGCTGCGCTTCGAGCGCGACGGCGACGTCGCGCACCTCGTGGGCCTCGTCGACTTCATGCGCGAGCACCCGCTGACCAGCCACGAGCACACCGACCTGGCCGGGGCGTGCCGTGGCCGGCCGTGGCTGGCGATGGTCGGCGGCCCGGCCGAGTCGGTGATCAACCTGCTGCACCAGATCGAACGGGACCGCCGGGCACACCTCGAGGGCACCGCGACCGTCTCGGCCCTGGAGGTGCCCAGCGCCCTCGCCGTCGTACGGCGCGAGCTGCCGGGCCTGCGGCTGTCGATCGAGGGCGGCCCGCCGCCGGAGATGGTGGGACCGCAGCGCCCCGACGGGCGGGTGCTGTGGCGGTACGACGGGATGCTCGCCCGCCCGGCCGTGCCCCCGCCGTCGGCGCGGGCCCTGCAGCTGCTCGGCGGCCTGGTGTGGCCGTTCTGGCCGGACCCGGTCGCCGCCTACGACCAGGCACTGCCGCTGGGCCAGCTCGGCGCCGAGGAGCTGCTGTCGCTGCTGGTGCACCCGCCGGCCGGCACCGACCCGAAGCTGCCCGACGGTGCGTGGGAGCGGGCCTCCCAGGTGTACGCCTGCCTGGGCCTGCTGCACTGCGAGGAGCTGCGCGCCGGCGCCGAGCCCGGCGACACCGGCCGCTCGCGGGAGCTGCTCACCGCGATCGCGTTCGGCGTGGAGGACTGGACCACCGAGGCGGCGCTGTTCGCGCTGGTGGTGGCGGCGTGGCTGGACCCGGGCTGCCGGGAGGAGGTGCGCGGCGTCGTCGGGCGGCGCTTCCTCGACGCGATGCAGCAGTCACGCGACCGGGTGGTGACGATCCGGGAGTCGCTGGGCGAGCTGGCGCTCATCACGCCGCAGATGGTGCCGGAGGTGTCGGCGCTGGCCCGCGAGGTGCTCAGCCGCCGGGAGGAACAGCGGGCCGGCCCGCCCGATCAGACGGGCGAGCCGGCCAGAAGACGTCGCTGGTTCGGACGCAGGTGAACTGCTTGCGATGCAGGTGAACTGCTTGCGATGCAGGTGAACCTGCGTCACCAGTAGTGGCGGCGACCGGCCAGGGGGCGGCCCATCGCGCCGAGAATCCACAGCACCGCGCCCACGATGAGCAGGACGATGCCGATCGTCTCGATGATGCCTACGTGCAGGAACAGGCCGACGAGGAAGAGGATCAGGCCGAGGATGATCATGTGTGCTCCCCTGGGGAAGAGGTACCGATCTACGTTGATCTGGTACCCCTCGCCCCATGGTTGCCAAACACGGGATCACCCGCGGCGACCCCGGCGGGCGCGGATGTAGTCGGAGATCACATACCGGCCGAGGTCGTCCGGGTCGGGAGTGAAGACCCGGCCGCCGTTGCGGCGGGCGACCGCGTCGACGAAGCGGCGCAGGCCCGGGTCCTCGCCGAGCATGAACACGTTGAGCACGGCGCCGTAGCGGGTCAGCTGGTCGACCTCGTGCACGGTCGCGGCGACGGTCTCGCGGGTCGAGGGCCACATGAAGGTCGAGGTGCCGTCGTCGAGCAGGTGCGCGGTCGGCTCGCCGTCGGTGACGACGAGCACCACCGGGTCGGAGGACGGGTGCCGGCGCAGGTGCCGGCCGGCGAGCTTCAGCGCGTGCTGCAGGTTGGTGCCCTGCACCATGTCGGGCTCGACGGCGGCGAGCTGCTCCTGGCTGAGCGTCATCGCGTAGCGGCCGAAGCCGATGATCTGCAGCGCGTCCTGCGGGAACCGGGTCGCGACGAGGTGCGACAGGGCGAGCGCGGCCTGCTTCATCGGGCCCCACCGCCCGTCGGCCATCATCGAGAAGGACAGGTCGACGCAGAGCGCGACGGCGGCCGACACCCGCCGCTCCGTCTCGGCGATCTCGAAGTCCTCGACGTCCAGGGCCAGGGGCAGCGTGGCCGCTCCCCCGGCCGCCTGGCGGCGCACGGCGTTGCCGATCGTGCGCACGACGTCGAGGGCCTGCTCGTCGCCGTACCGCCACGGTCGAGAGGCACCGGTGAGCTCACCGGCGGCGCCGGCGTCACGCAGGTCGTGCTGGCCCTGCCGGCCGGCGTGCAGCTGCGCGAACACGGTCCGCAGGGCCGTGCCGCCGAGGCGGCGCAGCGCCTTGGGGCTGAGCGTCAGCCCCTCCGCGCCGCGGGTCACCCAGCCCTGCCGGCGCAGCTGCTGCTCCAGCTCGCGCAGCCGGCGCACGTCGTCGGCGGCGGAGCGGCCCAGCTGCCGCTCGACCGCCTCCACGTCCACGTCGTCGAGGGTCGCGCCGGGGTGTTCCTGGCCGAGCTGGTCGATGAGGTCGTCGAGGTCGCCGATCTCCTCCAGCGCCCCGGCCGCCTCGCCGTAGCCGAGGTCGCGCTCGCCGCGGACCCGCTCGCCCCGGCCCCAGTTGAGGTTGGGGCGCAGCGCCCGCAGGTTGTCGCTGAGCTCGGCCATCTGCCCGGCGAGGTCGCCGAGGGACTGGGCCATGAGCTGCTCGAGCTCGGCGCGCTGCTGCGGCGACAGGGAGCGCATCATCCGCTCCCCCGCCGCCGCCCGCCGGGCCAGGGCGTCGATGAGCTCGTCGACGTTGGCCGGCTTCTCCGGGAAGAAGTCGCCGTGGCGGTTCATGAACTCGGCGAACTGGTCGTCGGTGTTCTCGCCGCGGGCGTGGCGGGCCAGCAGGGCGTTGAGGTCCTGCAGCATCTCCCGCATCGCCGCCTGCGCCTCCGGGTCGCGCAGCGCGCGCTGCATGCCCTGGAAGCGCTGCTCGACGACCTCCTGGCGGAGCTGGTCGAGGATCTGGTTGTACAAACGCCGGGCTTCGTCAGATGTCCAGTTGTATTCGGACAGTTCCGATACGGCCTGCGCGGTGGAGCGCGGCAACGCGTCGAGCTGCGCCTCGGCGAAGCGGGCCTCGTCGGTGTCCAGCCGCGCGAGCGTGTCGCGCTCCTCGGCGAGGGCCTGGTCGAGCAGCTGCTGCGCGCGGGTCACGGCGCCGTCGAGCTGCCCGCGGCGCATCGCCTCGCGGCGCATGCGGCGGGCCCGGGCGAGCAGGTCGTCCAGGCCCCGCCCGCCCTGCGGGCCGCGGCGCAGCAGGTTGCGCAGCGCCTCGCGCAGGCTGCCGCCGTCGAGGACCTCGGCGCCGACCTGGTCGACGGCGGCGCGCACGTCGTAGGGCGGCGCGAGCGGGTCGGGCCCGCCGCGCCACGCCCCGTAGCGGAACCTGTTGTGCGGCACGGTCAGCCTCCGTAGACGGTGCGGCCGTCGTCGGTGAGGTCCTTCGACAGCCGCCGGGTCAGATGCAGCCCTTCGAGGGCGAACTCGACGCCGGCCGCGGCCTCGCCCCGGCTGGGCGCGTCGCCGAGGCCAAGCCGGTCGAGGACCTTGGCCAGGCCCGGCACGGTGCCGACCTGGCGCAGGATCTCGTCGGCGCCGGCGAGCTCGCCGGTCTCGACGACCTGGCCGTCGGCGACGAGGTCGGTGAACCCGGACAGGTCCAGCCCCGCGAGGCGGCTGCGGAACGTGTCCGCGGTCGCGGTGCGCAGCAGGTGGGCGAGGATCTCGATCTCGCGGCCCTCCTCGCCGCTGTCGAACTCGACCTTGCCGCGCAGGGTGCTGGTGACCGACTCGGTGTCGCCGATGCGGGCCACCGGCAGGTCCTCGCCGAGCATGCCGGCCCGGCGCAGCGCGGAGGCGGCGACGGTCTCGGCGGCGGCGATGGCGAAGCGGGCCGACACGCCGGAGCGGGCGTCGACGGCCGGCGACTCGCGCACCGCGCGCGTGAAGCGGGCGAGGACCTCCACGACGTGGTCGGGGACCTGGGCGACGAGGCGGGCCTCCTGCCGTACCAGATCCATCTCCAGGTCGAGGTCCAGCGGGTAGTGCGTGCGGATCTCGGCGCCGAAGCGGTCCTTGAGCGGCGTGATGATGCGGCCGCGGTTGGTGTAGTCCTCGGGGTTGGCGCTGGCCACGAGCAGCAGGTCCAGCGGCAGGCGCAGGTTGTAGCCGCGGACCTGGATGTCGCGCTCCTCCAGGACGTTGAGCAGCGACACCTGGATGCGCTCGGCGAGGTCGGGCAGCTCGTTGACGGCGAAGATGCCGCGGTTGGTGCGCGGCACGAGGCCGAAGTGGATGGTCTCCGGGTCGCCGAGGGTGCGGCCCTGCGCGACGCGGATCGGGTCGACGTCGCCGATGAGGTCGCCGACGCTCGTGTCCGGGGTGGCGAGCTTCTCGCCGTAGCGCAGCGACCGGTGCAGCCAGTCGACGGGCAGGTTGTCGCCGGCCTCGGCGGCCAGGCGCCGCGACGCGGGCGTGATCGGCTCGTAAGGGTGCTCGTTGAGCTCGGAGCCGGCGATGACCGGCGTCCACTCGTCCAGCAGCGAGATCAGGCCGCGGATCACGCGGGTCTTGCCCTGCCCGCGCTCGCCGAGCAGGACCATGTCGTGCCCGGCGAGGATGGCCCGCTCCAGCTCGGGCAGGACGGTGTCGTCGTAGCCGACGATGCCGGGGAAGCGCGGCTCGCCGCTGCGCAGCCGGTCGAGGAGGTTCTCACGCAGCTCCTCCTTGACGGTGCGGAACCGGTGGCCGGCCGCGCGGAGCTCGCCTACCGTGCGGGGAAGGTCCAGGGGCTGGTCTGGCGTCACAGTCACGGTTTGAACCTAGCGCGCGTCAGAAGCTTTTTGCCGCCGCAAGCATCCGGGCCCGGACCGTGGCGACGGCCGGGCTCGCCGCGCCGGCACGGTGCGCGAGAAAGAGCGTGTTCAGCGGCGGTACCTCGGGAGCGTGCAGCGCCACGAGCCGCCCGGCGGCGAGGTCGGCCCGGCACAGGTACTCCGGCAGCACGCTGAACCCGGCGCCGGCCCGCACCGCGGCGAGCACGGCGTGCAGGTTGGGCACGACGAGGTCGGCGGTGCGGGTGGCGCGGGTGTCGAAGACGCTGCGCCAGTACCGCCGCACGATCGGCAGCTCCTCGGCGTAGGCGACCAGCGGCGCCTTGTGCACGTCCGGGTCGCATCCGGGCGCGGCGACGAGCACGAACTCCTCGTCGTAGAGCGGCTCGGCGACCAGCCGCCGCTGCCGGGGCCGCCCGGTGAGCACCGCGAGGTCCAGGGCGCCGGACTCGAGGCCGCGCACGAGGTCGTCGGAGAGCCCCAGCGTGACCCGCAGCCGCAGCCCGGTGCCGCACAGCGGGGCCAGCGCCGGCAGGACCAGCTCGGTGAGGAACTCGGCGGCGCCGCCCAGGTGCACGGTGCCGGTGGCGCCCGCGGGCGTCGGCGCGACGACGGTCTCGAGCTCGTCGAGCGCGCCGGACACCTGCCGGGCGAGCAGGTCCGCGACGGGCGTCGGCGCGACGCCGCGCGGCTGGCGCACGAACAGCTGCCGCCCCAGCGCCGCCTCGAGCGCCCGGACCTGCCCGGTGACGGCCGGCTGCGACAGCGACAGGCGCCGCGCCGCCGACGTCACGGAGCCCTCGCGGTAGACGGCGAGGAAGGTGCGCAGCAGATCGAGCGACAGAGCCATAAGATTTTCTATCGTACCGCGGGTGCTTCCGCATTGGTCGTGATGGCACCCGGTGGGCCAGCCTTGGCCGCATGTCCACGATCCTCATCGTCCTGACCAGCCACGCGACCCTCGGCGACACCGGCCGCCGGACCGGCTTCTACGTCTCGGAGGCCGCCGAGCCGTGGCGCGCGTTCACCGCCGCCGGCCACGCCGTCGAGCTCGCCTCGCCCGCCGGCGGCACGCCGCCGTCCGACGGCGACTGGGACGGCTTCGACGACTTCCGCCCCGTCGCCGGGGCCGGCACGATCCCGCTGTCCGCCGCCGACCCGGCCCGCTACGACGCGGTGTTCCTGGCCGGCGGGCACGGCACCATGTGGGACTTCCCGGGCTCGGCGGACCTGTCGGCCCTCGTCGCCGCCGTGTACGCGGGCGGCGGCGTCGTCGGCGCGGTCTGCCACGGCCCGGCGGGCCTCACCGAGGTCGTGCTGCCCGGCGGGACGCACCTGCTCGAGGGCCGGGAGGTGGCCGGGTTCACCGACGAGGAGGAGGCCGCCGTCGGCCTCACCGCCGTCGTGCCGTTCTCCCTGCAGCAGCGCCTGACCGAGCGCGGCGCCGCGGTGCGCACCGCGCCCGCCTTCGCGGCGCAGGTGGTCCGCGACGGCCGCCTCGTCACCGGCCAGAACCCGGCCAGCGCCGCCGGCGTCGCCGAGGGCGTCCTGGCGGCCCTGGCCGGGCGGGAGGTCACCGCGGGCTGAGCGCCTCCTCCTCGGCGGCCGGCGACGGTGCGCTCAGCGCCGGCACGTGGCGCAGCATCCGCAGCGTCACGGCGGCCAGGCCCACCAGGACCACGGCGCAGACGGCGGCGACGACGTGCAGGCCGGAGGTGGCGGCGGCGAGGGCGGCCGCGAGCAGGGCGTCGGCCGCGGCCTGCGGCAGCCCGGCGGCCGCGCCGGTCGCCGCCGTCACCGTGTCCCGCGCACCGGCGACGGCCGACGGCGGCAGGCCCGCCGGGAGGTCGAGCGTGGCGCGGTACACGGCCGTGCCGAGGCTGCCCAGCAGGGCGATGCCGAGGGCGTAGCCGAACTCGCCGCTGACCTCGTTGAGCGCGCCGGCCGCCCCGGCCCGCTCGGGCGGGGCCGAGCCGAGCACGATGCCGGTGGCCAGGGTGACCATCGGGCCCATGCCGATGTTGGAGATCACGAACGCGACCACGATCGGCAGCGGCCCGGCCGCCGGCGGGATCGTCACCACCAGCGCGGCGCCGGCGGCGGACAGCAGCAGGCCGCCGGCGATGAGCCGGCCGGGCCGGAAGCGGCGGGCCAGCAGCGGCGAGACCTGGAAGCTGGCGGCGCTGGCGATCGCGGCGGGCAGGATCCACAGTCCGGCGTCGCGCGGTGACAGTGCGTCGACGAGCTGCAGGTGCTGGGTGATGAAGACCATCATCGCGCCGGTGACCATCGTGCCGGCGAACATGCCGCCCAGCGCCGCCGCGAAGCCCCGGTCGGCGAAGAGGCGCAGGTCGAGCAGCGGGTCGGCGAGGGTGCGCTGGCGGCGTACGAACACGGCGGCCACGGCCAGGCCGAGCACCAGGGCGGCGACTGGCAGGGGGCGCCAGCCGTCGCGGGCGAGCTCCTTGATGCCGTAGACGACCGGCAGGATCGCGGCCAGGGACAGCCCGACGCTGGGCAGGTCGAAGCGGCCGGCGCCGGGGTGGCGCTGCTCGGGCAGCAGGACCGGGCCGAGGATCAGCAGCAGCACCATGGCGGGCACGCCGAGCAGGAACGCCGAGCCCCACCAGAAGTGCTGCAGCAGGAATCCGCCGACGACCGGGCCGATGATCGCGCCGCTCATGAAGCACACCATCCACACCCCGATCGCCAGGCCCCGGCGGCGCGGGTCCGGGAACAGGCCGCTGATGAGGGCGAGCGAGGACGGTGCGAGGGTGGCGCCGGCGATGCCGAGGGCCGCGCGGGCGGCGATGAGCATGACCGGGCCGGTGCTGTAGGCGGCGGCGATCGAGGCGGCGCCGAACGCGGCCGCGCCGAGCAGCAGCAGGCGGCGCCGGCCGATGCGGTCGCCGAGCGTGCCCATCGTGATCATGAACCCGGACAGCAGGAAGCCGTACACGTCGAGGATCCACAGCTGCTCGGTGCTGCTCGCGTGCAGGTCGGCGCCGATGCGCGGCAGGGCCAGTAGCAGCACGAACACGTCGATGGAGACCAGCAGGGCGGGCAGGGAAAGCACGGCGAGGCCGAGCCAGGCAGAACGCTTCGTCATGCCAACCGGTCGGACCCGCGCGGCCGCATTCGACATGCTTCGACGGGAAACTTCAGTCCTGGAAGCGCACGTCCAGCCACGAGGTGAAGCCGTGCCAGTGCGCGGTCGGGTCGTGGCGCAGGTAGTACTCGGCGGCGGCCTCGCGGCCCAGCCGGAGCACCGCGAGGACCGAGCAGACGATCACGGTGGCGACGACGCAGCCCTGCATGGCGGTGTACCACAGCGGCAGCAGCGGCAGGAGGTGGTCGAGCTGGGCCTGGTCGTCGGGCAGGAGCGCCGAGTCGGGGCTGTAGACCACCCCGAGCAGGAGCGACAGGGTGACCAGCAGCAGCGCCCAGCCGACCACCCCGCGGGTGTGCGGCCGGCGGCGCGGCACGGCCATCGCCGCGCCGGCCAGCAGCGTCGACAGGCCCACGGCCAGCACGAACGCCCCGATCAGATGCACGTAGACGTTCTGCACGAGGATCGCCTCGTTGCGCGTCCACGGCCCGAGGCTGGTGACCAGCCCCTCGTAGCGCAGCAGGAGCCAGCCGGCCGCGGCGGCCTGGCCCAGCTGCAGCCCGGCGCAGGCAGTCACCAGCCAGAACGCCACCCGTACGGGATGCATGCGCCGACGGTACGACGCCATGAGGCAGGATGGAGGCGACGTTTCGTAACGAAGGAGTCAACGCATGGCGCTGAGCAAGCCCGAAGTCACCCTGCCCGACGGCCCGCCGCCCGCCGACCTCGTCATCGAGGACATCACCGTCGGCGACGGCCCGGAGGCGGTGCCCGGCCAGCAGGTGAGTGTCCACTATGTGGGAGTGTCGCTGTCGACCGGGCGCGAGTTCGACGCGTCGTGGAACCGCGGCGGCACCTTCGACTTCGGCCTCGGCCGGGGCCAGGTCATCGCGGGCTGGGACCAGGGCGTGGCCGGCATGAAGGTCGGCGGCCGGCGCAAGCTGGTCATCCCGCCGCACCTGGGCTACGGCGACCGCGGCGCCGCCGGGGTGATCAAGCCGGGCGAGACCCTGGTGTTCGTCGTGGACCTGCTCGGCACCCGCTGACCAGGCGGTCAACGCCCGAACCGCGCTCTGCATTCCCGGCTGATGGGATCACGACCATCAGCCGGGAATGCAGAAATTCACAGGCATCCCACAGCGAGTTCGTCATATTCGGATGCGATGCTGGACCATCGGCGGCGGGCCGATGGGCGGGCATACGAAGGGGTGTGCAAATGACGATGCAGTCGGCGGCACCGCGGGCGAAACGGATCCTGATGGTGGGCGCCCCGGGCGCCGGCAAGGGCACCCAGGCCGACGCGATCGCGAAGCAGTTCGGGATCACCCATATCGCCAGCGGCGACATTCTACGCCGGCACATCGCCGAGGCAACGACCATCGGCCGGACCGTGGAGGACCTCGTCAACAAGGGCGAGCTCGTCCCCGACGCCGTGATCATGGACATGTTGCGCAAGCCGGTCCTCGCCGCCGCCGACACCGGCGGCTACGTCCTGGACGGCTTCCCGCGCACCGTCGAGCAGGCCGAGGCGGCCTACCGCACCGCCGGCAACCTCGGCGTCGGCGTCCAGATCGCCGTGCACCTCGAGGTGCCCGAGGAGGAGCTGATCCGCCGGATGCTCGCCCGGGCCCGCGGCGCCGACGACACCGAGGACGTCATCCGGCACCGCATCAAGGTGTACGAGGAGAAGACGCGGCCGCTGCTGGAGTACTACGCCCAGCGCGAGCTGCTCGTGCAGGTCAACGGCGCCCGGCCGGTCGCCGAGGTCACCTGGTCGATCGTCGTGCAGCTGCAGCGGGCGTTCAAGCGCCCGGCCACGCAGGCCGGCTCCCACGCCGGCGCGCACGCCGGCACGGCCCGGCCGGCCACCACCTCGGACTCCGACAAGGCGGTGGCCTGACCGCACGCCCGGTCAGCCGGACAGCGCCGCCGACACCACCCCGCGGGCCTCGTCCTGGATCCGGGCGAGGTGCTCGGGGCCCTGGAACGACTCCGCGTAGACCTTGTAGACGTCCTCGGTCCCGGACGGGCGGGCGGCGAACCAGCCCGTCTCGGTGACGACCTTGAGCCCGCCGATCGCGGCCCCGTTGGCCGTGGTCAGCTTCTGCGTGATCGGCTCGCCGGCGAGGCTCGCCGCGCTCACCTGCTCCGGCGACAGCTTCGCCAGGATCGCCTTGTCCTCGCGGGTGCAGGCGACGTCGACGCGGGCGTAGGCCGGCTCGCCGTGGCGGGCGACGAGGTCGCGGTAGTGCTCGCTCGGGGTCCGACCGGTGCGGGCCAGGATCTCCGAGGCGAGCAGGCACAGCAGGATGCCGTCCTTGTCGGTGGTCCACACCCCGCCGTCGCGGCGCAGGAACGACGCGCCGGCGCTCTCCTCGCCGCCGAAGCCGATCGAGCCGTCGAGCAGGCCCGGCACGAACCACTTGAAGCCGACCGGCACCTCGACGAGGACGCGGCCGACGTCGCCGGCGACCCGGTCGATCATCGACGACGACACCAGGGTCTTGCCGACCGCGGCGCCGGCCGGCCAGCCGTCGCGGTTGCGGAACAGGTAGTCGATCGCCACGGCCAGGAAGTGGTTGGGGTTCATCAGCCCGGCGTCGGGGGTGACGACGCCGTGCCGGTCGGCGTCGGCGTCGTTGCCGGTGGCCACCTGGTACTCCGCCTTGCGGCCGATGAGCGAGGCCATCGCGTTCGGCGACGAGCAGTCCATGCGGATCTTGCCGTCCCAGTCCAGCGTCATGAAGGCGAACGCCGGGTCGACGACCGGGTTCACCACCGTCAGGTCCAGCCCGTAGCGCTCGGCGATGTACGCCCAGTAGGCCACGCTCGCCCCGCCGAGCGGGTCGGCGCCGATGCGCACCCCGGCCTCGGCGATCGCCGGCAGGTCGATGGCGGCGGCGAGGTCGTCGGCGTAGCCGGCCAGGAAGTCGAAGCGCTGCGTGCCGCGGGCGGCCAGGGCCTGGGCGTAGGTCACCCGGCGCACGTCCTTCAGGCCGGAGCGCAGCAGCTCGTTGGCCCGGTCCTGGATCCACTTCGTCACGTCGGTGTCGGCCGGGCCGCCGTTGGGCGGGTTGTACTTGAACCCGCCGTCCTCGGGCGGGTTGTGCGACGGGGTGACGACCACGCCGTCGGCGCCGCGGTGGCGGTTGGCGAGGATCGCGTGCGACACGGCCGGCGTCGGGGTGTAGCCGTCGCGGCTGTCGATCAGCACCGTCACGTCGTTGGCGGCGAACACCTCCAGGGCGCTGACCGTCGCCGGCTCCGACAGCGCGTGCGTGTCGCGGCCCAGGAACAGCGGCCCGGTGTAGCCCTGCGCGGCGCGGTAGTCGCAGATGGCCTGGCTGGTCGCGACGATGTGGTCCTCGTTGAACGAGCCGCGCAGGCTCGAACCGCGGTGACCGGAGGTGCCGAAGGCGACCTGCTGCGCCGGGTCGGCCGGGTCGGGGTGCTCGGCGTAGTAGCTGGTGATGAGGCGCGGCACGTCGACGAGGTCGGAGCGCTGCGCGGGCTGCCCTGCGCGGGGATGGACGGACATACCCATACGTTGCCACGTCGCCGGGCGCCGCGGGCGAGGGACGGGACAGCGAACGGAAACGTGTCGGACCTACACTGCCGCGCATCGATCCCTTTGGAGGCGCTCAGTGACCACGATGTACGTCCGGGTCGGCGGCGGGCCGGCCATCAAGCAGGTCGTGGACCAGCTGTACACCTGGATTCTGTCCGACGAGCAGCTCAGCCCGTACTTCGAGCACGTGACGGTGGAGTCGCTCAAGCGGCACATGGCGGCGCTGCTGGCCCAGGTGCTGGGCGGGCCCGCGGAGTACGGCGGGCGCGACCTGGGCGCCGCGCACGCGAGCCTGGACATCACCCCCGAGCACTACACCCGGGTGGTGGACCTCGCCCTGGCGTCGCTGTTCCTGGCACACGCGCCGCGCGAGGTCGTCGCCGCCGTCGAGGAGACCCTCGACGCCGTGCAGCCGCAGATCGTGGCCGCCTGATCGGCTCGCGCCGGGCGGATGCGATGATCAGGTCATGACCTGGGTAGCACCGGAGCCGCCGCCCTTCGGGGGTTCGCTCGTGGCCGGCGAGCGGACCCTCCTCGAGGGATTCCTGGACTGGCAGCGCGCCGTGCTCGTCGGCAAGTGCACCGGCCTCACCGGCGCGGAGCTGGCCGAGGCGGCCTGCCCGCCCTCGACGTTGTCGCTGCTGGGCCTGGTGCGCCACCTCACCGACGTGGAGCTCGAGTGGTTCCACCGCCGCTTCCACGGCCGGGACGTGCAGTCCTTCTACCGCCGCCCCGACGCCAAGGACGCCGCCTTCGACGAGGCCGACCCCGACGAGGCCGAGCGTGACTACGAGCGCCTCATTGCCCAGTGGCGCTCCTCCCGCGAGGCGGTCGCCGGCAACGCGCTCGATGACGCTTTCACGGACGAGCTGCGCGGGCCGATGTCGCTGCGGGCGGTGTACCTGCACCTGATCCAGGAGTACGCGCGCCACAACGGCCACGCCGACCTGCTGCGGCAGCGGATCGACGGCGAGACCGGCTGAGGGCCGTCCCAGCCTCGGAGAGCCGGCTGAGCCCGCGGGGCGCGGGCTCAGCCCGGCCCGTCATCGTTTGCGGGCCACCATGCCCGGACGCATCGCCACCAGCCCGAGGGCGATCGTGATCAACCCGATCACGATGTTGCTGGCGATGGCACCGCCCGAGGCGTACCCGCGCTGGATGATGAACGGCGCGACGATCGTCCACACACCGAGCACCACCGGCAGCCACGTCAGGCCGTGGGTGCGGCCGTACGCGACCGCGAAGCCGGCGGCCAGCAGGGCGACGGCGACGCCGCAGATGAAGTTGTTCACGGACAGGTTGGCCTCGAAGGGCGGGAAGCCCACCACCCAAGGGCTGATCGCCAGGTAGAGCCCGGCGAGCACCAGAGCGCCGTCGGTGATGCGTGCGGTGGGCGTCTCCGCCACCTGGTCGTACCGTGCGCGCATCTCGGCAACGTCTGGATGACCCTCGAGGTCTGAGATGGGTCGGACCATGACGACCCCCTTCCGGTCGGATGAGGAACGTCTAACCCAAATCCGGCGGAACTAACCCGTGGACCGGCTTATGGATGGACCGGGCACGGCGGGAGGCGCTGCAGACGCCGGGCCGCCGCGCCCGGCTTTCGCGTGGGAGCCGCGATTGGGGGGTTGGGCATCACCTCCGGGCCATCGATTTGTGGCGGTGAATCTAGCGCGCTTGTCCCGGGAGCGCTCCCATGCCAGAATCAGCGCCACCTCGCGTCTGGGAGCCGCCGGGGCACTGCCTGCAATGGCCTTACGCAACAACGCCATTGCGCTGTCCGGTGCCCGTTCCCCGGTACGAAACTTTCACGAGGAGCGACATGTCCACTCCCAGACGACGCGGGCCGCACAAGCGGCTCCGCGCGTTGGCCGCCGGCCTGCTCATCGCCGGCACGTTCGCCGCGCTGCCGGCCGGCACCGCCCATGCCGCCGCCGGCTGCCAGGTGACCTACACCGTGCGCAGCCAATGGCCGACCGGCTTCACCGGCGACCTCGTCGTCAAGAACCTCGGCGACGCGCTCACGAGCTGGAACGTCAGCTGGACGTTCGCCGGCAACCAGCAGCTGCAGCAGAGCTGGAACGGCGACTTCACGCAGACCGGCAACCAGGTCACCATCCGCAACGCGCCCTGGAACGGCAGCCTGCCCTCGGGCGGGACCGTCAACCCGGGCTTCAACGCCGCCTACAGCGGCACGAACGTCGACCCGACCTCGTTCTCGGTCAACGGCGTGGCCTGCACCGGGCCGAACCAGGCGCCGGTGGTGACGCTGACCAGCCCGGCGGCGAACACCCGCTACACCGCGCCGGCGTCGATCCCGATGGCCGCCACGGCGACCGACCCCGACTCCGGGGACACGATCGCGAAGGTCGAGTTCTACCACGACGGCCTGCTGCTGGGCACGGACACGTCCGCGCCGTTCACCTACAACTGGACCGGCGTGCCGGCCCAGACGGCGGCGTACAGCCTGCAGGCCAAGGCCTACGACAGCCGCGGCGCGGTGGGCACCTCCACCGCGGTGCCGGTCTACGTCGACCCGGTCGTCGGGCCGCAGATCGTGGCCTCGCCCACGGTGCTGACCGTGCCCGAGGGCGGCTCCACGCCGCTGTCGGTCAAGCTCAACCAGGCCCCGACCGCCAACGTGACCGTGGCCGTGGCCCGCACCGGCGACAGCGACATCACCGCCACCCCGGCGTCGCTGACGTTCACCACCGCCAACTGGAACACCGCGCAGACGGTGACCGTGGCCGGTGCGCAGGACGCCGACTCCGTCAACGGCACCGCCACGATCAGCCTGACCGCCTCGGGCTGGACCGCCGCGTCCGTCACCGCGAACGAGAGCGATGACGACGTCGCCGGCGGCGTCTACGTGCAGCGGTTCCTGGAGCAGTACAACAAGATCCACAGCAACGGGTACTTCTCGTCCGAGGGCGTGCCCTACCACGCGATCGAGACGCTGGTCGTCGAGGCGCCGGACTGGGGCCACGAGACCACGTCGGAGGCGTTCAGCTTCTGGCTGTGGCTGGAGGCGCAGTACGGCCGGGTGAAGCAGGACTGGGCCCCGTTCAACAAGGCCTGGGACACGATGGAGAAGTACATCATCCCGACCCACGCCAACCAGACCAGCGGCGGCTACAACGCCTCCGACCCGGCGGACTACGCCCCCGAGGCCGACCAGCCCAGCCTGTACCCGCAGCAGGGCGGCCACCTCGACTCGTCCGTCAAGGTGGGCTCCGACCCGCTGTACAGCGAGCTGACCTCGACGTACGGCAACACCGACGTGTACGCCATGCACTGGATCGAGGACGTGGACAACGTCTACGGCTACAGCTCCTGCACGCCGGTCGCCGGCTCCAAGGTGTCGTTCATCAACACCTACCAGCGCGGCCCGCAGGAGTCGGTGTGGGAGACCGTCGCCCACCCGTCCTGCGAGAACTTCACCTACGGCGCCAAGCAGAACGGCGGCTACCTGCCGCTGTTCATCGACGGCACCCCGGCGAAGCAGTGGCGGTACACCGACGCCCCGGACGCCGACGCCCGCGCGGTCGAGGCGGCCTACTGGGCACTGCAGTGGGCGACGGCCCAGAACAAGCAGGCCGACGTGGCGGCGACCGTCGCCAAGGCGGCGAAGATGGGTGACTACCTGCGCTACGCGATGTACGACAAGTACTTCAAGAAGCCGGGCTGCACCTCGACCTCGTGCGCCGCGGGCACCGGCAAGGACTCGGCGGCGTACCTGCTGTCCTGGTACTTCGCGTGGGGCGGCGACGCCGGCGGCCAGTGGTCCTGGCGGATCGGCTCCAGCCACAACCACCAGGGCTACCAGAACCCCCTCGCCGCCTGGGCGCTGTCCAACGTCTCGGCGCTGACCCCGAGGTCGCCGACCGCGAAGGCGGACTGGCAGACGAGCCTCGGCCGGCAGCTGGAGTTCTACCAGTGGCTGCAGTCCTCCGAGGGCGCCTTCGCCGGCGGCGCGACGAACAGCTGGGGCGGCAGCTACTCCACGCCCCCGTCCGGCACGCCGACGTTCTACGGCATGTTCTACGACGTGCAGCCGGTGTACCACGACCCGCCGTCGAACCAGTGGTTCGGCTTCCAGGCGTGGTCGGTCGAGCGGGTCGCGGAGTACTACTACGCGACCGGCGACGCCAAGGCCAAGTCCCTGCTCGACAAGTGGGTCAGCTGGGCGATCGCGAACACCTCGTTCACCTCGAACGGCGACTTCAAGATCCCGGACACCCTGTCGTGGACCGGCGCGCCGGCCACCTGGAACCCGTCCAGCCCGGCCGCCAACACCAACCTGCACGTGTCGGTCGTCAGCACGGGCACCGACGTCGGTGTCGCCGCCGCCTACGCGCGGCTGCTCACCTACTACGGCGCCAAGGCCAACAACGCCTCCGCCAAGACCACGGCGAAGAAGCTGCTCGACGGCATCTGGCTGCACACCGACGCGCAGGGCGTCGGCATCCCGGAGACCCGCACCGACTACAACCGCTTCGACGACGTGTGGAGCTCCAGCAACCAGCAGGGCCTCTACATCCCGTCCGGGTACAGCGGCGTCATGCCCAACGGTGACGTGATCGCCCCCGGCAAGTCCTTCCTGGACATCCGCTCCTTCTACAAGAACGACCCGAACTGGCCGCAGGTGCAGGCGTACCTCAACGGCACCGGCCCGGCCCCGACCTTCACGTTCCACCGGTTCTGGGCGCAGTCCGACATCGCCATGGCGATGGCCGACTACGGCCTGCTGATCGGCTCCTGACCCACCCGGGCGCCCCGATCCTTGAGGAGCGGGGCGCCCGGCCCTTTGACACGTCGGGTTTTTCCGACCTATAGTCGCCGACGTGTCCGAGACCGCTGTCTTCGCCGCCCTCGCCAACCCGGTGCGGCGCGAGGTGCTGCAGGTGCTGCGCGAGCAGGGGCCGCAGCCGGTCGCCGCGCTCGCCGCCCGCTTCGACCTCGCCCGGCCGAGCTTCTCCGAGCACCTCAAGGTGCTGCGCGACGCGGGCCTGGCCAGCGAGACGAGGGCTGGGCGGCAGCGGCTGTACCGCCTGGAGCCCGCCCCGCTCGAGCGCGTCCGCGACTGGCTCGCCCCGTTCGAGGCCTTCTGGGGCCAGCGGCTCGCCGCCCTCGGCGACGTGCTGGACGACCTGCCGTGACGGCGCTGGACGCCGGTGCCTACTACCCGCACCCGCCCGCGAAGGTGTGGCGTGCCCTCACCGAGCCCGACCTCATCGCCCGGTGGCTGATGCCCGGCGACTTCCGCCTCGAGGCGGGCCACCGCTACACGATGCGCACCGCGCCGCTGCCGGCCGCCGGGTTCTCCGGGCGCATCGAGGCCGAGGTCCTCGCCTTCGAGCCGGAGCGGATGCTGCGGGTGTGGTGGCGCGACCCCGAGGGCGGCGGCGCCTGGACCATCACCTGGACGCTGCACCCCGAGGGGCGCGGCACCCGCCTGCTGCTGCACCAGGAGCCCGGCCCCGGCGGCGAGGCACTCGAGATCGCCGGGGCCGTCATGCTCGCCGGCTGGCGCGGCCGGATCGCCGAACGACTCAGGGAGGTACTCGATGACATCTGACGTCGCCGCCGACTACCGCGTGATCGCGGACGGCTTCCTGGCCCGGGTGCGGGCCACCCCGCCCGAGGGGTGGGGCGCGCCGAGCCCGTGCCGCGGCTGGAGCGCCCGCGACGTCGTCGCGCACCTGGTCAACGGCCACCGCGGCATCCTGTTCCTGGCCGGCGGCCCGCCACCGGCGCCGGCCGACGGCGTCGGCTCCGGCCCGATGTCCGGCGCGCCGCAGGTGGCGCCCGGCGCCGACCTCGCCGTCGCGTTCGGCCGCGCCCGCGACGACATGCTGGCCATGCTCGCCGACCCGGACCGGCGCGCGATCCGGATGCCCTTCGGGCCGATGGGCGCGGTGCCGGTCGCCGACGCGGTCGCCGTCATCGGCAGCCTGGAGGTGCTGGTGCACACCTGGGACCTGGCCCGGGCCACCGGCGGCGACGAGGCCCTCGACCCGGCCCAGGTGGAGCGGACCCTGCGGGCCGCCACGCCGCACGCGGCCGGCCTCGTGGCCACCGGCGCCTTCGACCCGCCGGTGCCGGCACCGCACGGCGCCGACGCGCAGACGCGGCTGCTGTGCTTCGCCGGGCGCAGCCCCTGGCGGCTGCGGTAGCGTCGGCGGACATGACCAGGGATGAGCTGCTCGCCCACTGCCTCGCCAAGCCCGGCGCCTGGCAGGACCAGCCGTGGGAGGGCGACGTGGTGGCGAAGGTCGGCCCGAAGATCTTCGCGTTCGTCGGCGCCGACAGCGTCGGGCTCAAGTGCGCCGCGACCCGCGAGGCCGCCGACGAGTGGCTGCACCGCTACCCCGGCGACGCGTCCGTCATGGCGTACATCGGCCGCAGCGGCTGGAACACGCTGCGCGTCGGCGGCGCCATCCCCGACGACGAGATCCTCGAGGCCCTCGACGAGTCCTACCGCTGGGTCGTCTCCAAACTCCCCAAGAAGGATCGCCCCGCTTAACGGATGCGGTACATCGCGAGGATGTCCCCCGCCGCCACGGCCAGCCGATCCCCTGACACGGCGAGCCGGTACGCGTCGCGCTCCGGCAGGGCGGCGCCGGTGGCCTGCCCGGTGGCCGGGTCGAGCGTGACGACGCCCTCGGGCAGGGCGAGGAACAACCGGCCGCCGAGCGCGGCGAGGTCGGTCGCCTGCCGGTCGCTGCTCCAGCGCTCCCGGCCGGTGCGCAGCTCCAGGCCGGTGAGCAGCCCGCTCTCGTGCACGGCCACGACCGTGTCCCCGGCCACCGGCGGCGGCCCGTCGAGCAGGAACCCGCCGGGCGCCTCGTAGGTCCAGCGCGTCTCGCCGGCGGCCGCGTCGACGGCGTGCACGGACAGGTTGCGGTACCCGAAGTCCTCGTCGATGTAGCGCATCCCGAGCGCCACGACCACGCCGCCGTGCAGCGCCGGGCGGCCGAAGACGCGGCCCTCCGGCCCGGCAACGCCCCAGCGGCGGGTGCCGTCGGCGACGTCGTGCGCGGCGAGCTCCCGCGCCGCGACCACCAGCGTGCCGCCGTCCGACGCGAGGTCGAACGGACCTTGGTCGGCCGCCTGCACCGACTGCCACCAGCGCTGCCCGGTCGCGTCGAAGCCGCCCAGGCCCCGCCCGCCGGCGGCGTCGGCGGAGGCGACGACCGTGCCGGCGGCGGTGATGAGGGTCGAGCCGAGGTACCCCTCGAACGGCCGCCGCCACCGCTGCGCCCCGTCCGCTAGGCCCGCGACCTGGATCACCGCCGAGTCGCCGGTCTGCGTGCGCACCGCGAACGCGTCCCGGTCCGCGGTGAACAGCGCCGTGCCGGAGCGCCCCGGCGAGATCGTGTTGCGCCCGACGTCCTGGTGCCAGCGCACGGTCCCGTCGCCGGCCGCGTGCCCGCTGACGCCGTTGCCGGAGACGAGCAGCGTGTCACCGGCCAGGTGCAGCGCGTCGGCCTGCACCGCCATCGGCCGGCGCCACAGCATCACGGCCGGCCCGTCGGAACGCGACGCGAACCAGGCGCCACCGCCCGCGATCGCGAGGGCCCCCGCGCCCACGCCACCCAGCAGCAGCCCTCGCCGGCTCAACCTTCGCTCGCCCATGGCGACCGATGGTACAAATCGCACCCATCCGAGCGCCCGCCCGGCCACGAAACCTTCACATGACACAGTTGCGGATCGACCGGTACCGCCTGGACCGCGTCATCGGCACCGGCGGCATGAGCCGGGTGTGGCTCGCACACGACGACCTGCTCGACCGCCCGGTGGCGGTCAAGGAGATCCTGCCCGTCGCCGGGCTGGACGTGGCGGCCGGCACGCGCACCGTCGCCGAGGCGCGGGCGGCGGCGCGCCTGGCGCACCCGAACGTCGTGCGCGTGTACGACGTGCTGCTCGGCGGCGGCCGGGCCTGGATCATCATGGAGCACGTGCCGTGCCGCGACCTCGAGGCGCTCGTGCGCGAGCGGGGCCCGCTGCCGCCGGCCGAGGCGGCCCGGGTGGGCCTGGCCGTGCTCACCGGCCTCGACGCCGCGCACCGGGCCGGGGTGCTGCACCGCGACGTGAAGCCGCACAACGTGCTCATCGCCGACGACGGGCGCATCCTGCTCGGCGACTTCGGCGTCGCGCTGCTCGCCGACCGGGTGCAGGGCCCGGAGTCGGGACCTCTCGTCGCCTCGCCCGGGTACGTGGCGCCGGAGCGGGCCCGCGACGGGGAGTCCAGCGCGGCGGGCGACCTGTGGTCGTTCGGTGCGACGCTGTACTTCTGTCTCGAGGCCCGCCCGCCCTTCGCCCGCCCGACCGCGGCGGAGCAGCTCGCCGCCCCGTTCGCCGGTCCGCCCGACCCGATGGTCAACGCGGGCCCCCTGGAGCCGGTGGTGGCGGAACTGCTGCAGGTCGACCCGGCCCGCCGCCCCAGCGCCATCGAGGCCGCCGAGCGGATCCGGGCGCTGCAGCGGGTACACCGCTCCCCGGCCGTCGTCTTCGTGGCCTGGGTGATGGCGTTCGCGCTGCTCGGCGGCATCGCGGCCGCGTTGCTAACGTCGCTGGCGTGACCTGTCGATCGCGGCACCGTCTCGTTCGTCGCCTTCATGAAGGCAACACCACCGACACGATTGGACGCGAGCGGACATGGCCAAGTACCTGATCCTCATCTACGGCGACGAGCAGCGCTGGGAGGCCGAGACCGACGCGCAGCGCGCCGCGAAGGAGGCCGCGCACGCCGCGTTCGCCGCGGCCGCCGGCCCGGGCCTGCTGGCCGGCCACGAGCTGGAGGCGTCCTCGACCGCGACCACGCTGCGATCGACGACCGGCGCCGCCCCGACCCCGACCGACGGCCCGTTCCTGGAGACGAAGGAGGCGATCGGCGGCCTCTACGTCGTCGAGGCCCCCGACCTGGACGCCGCGCTGTCCCTGGCGGCCCGCCTGCCCGAGCTCGCCTCCGGCCACGGCGGCGTCGAGGTCCGCCCGATCGTGGACCATTCGTGAGCGTCGCCGAGACCGTCGCGCGGGCCCACCGGGAGGAGTGGGCCCGCGTCCTCGCCGCGACCGTCCGCCTGACCCGCGACCTGGACCTGGCCGAGGAGTGCGTGCAGGACGCCTTCGCACAGGCGATGACGTCCTGGTCGCAGGGCGCCCCCGAGCGCCCCGGCGCCTGGCTGACCACGGTCGCCCGCAACCGCGCCCTGGACCTGCTGCGCCGCGAGCAGGTCCTGCGCCAGAAGCTCCCGCTGCTGGTCACCGACGAGCCGGCGCCGGCCGCCGACGAGACCCTCGACGACGACCGCCTGCGCCTCATCTTCACCTGCTGCCACCCGGCACTGTCCCGCGACGCACAGGTCGCCCTGACCCTGCGCCTGGTCTGCGGCCTGTCCACGGCCGAGGTCGCCCGCGCCTACCTGGTCACCGAGCCCACCATGGCGGCCCGCATCACCCGGGCGAAACGCAAGATCGCCGCCGCGCGCATCCCGTACCGCGTCCCCACGCCCGACGAGCTCCCGGCGCGCGTGAGCGCCGTCTGCGAGGTCCTGCACCTCGTCTTCACCACCGGCCACACCGCCCCGTCGGGCTCCCGCCTGGTGCGCTACGACCTGGTGGACGGCGCGCTATCGGTGGCCCGGATGCTGCGCCTGCTGCTCCCCCGCGATGCCGAGGTCGCTGGGTTGCTCGCCCTGCTCCTGCTGGTCGACGCCCGCCGCTCGGCCCGCGTCGCCGCCGACGGCCGCCTGCTCCTGCTCGCCGAGCAGGATCGCACCCGCTGGGACCGCACCCTGATCGTCGAGGGCGCGGCCCTGCTGGGCGAGGCGCTGCGCCGCCCGCCGACGCGCTGGGCGGTGGAGGCCGCGATCGCGGCCGTACACGCCGAGGCCCCCTCGTGGGAGGCCACCGACTGGACCGAGATCACCGGCCTCTACGACGTGCTGCTCACGCTGTGGCCCTCCCCGGTCGTCCGCCTGAACCGCGCCGTGGCCCTGGGTCTGCGCGACGGCCCGGCGGCGGGCCTGGCCGCGCTGGAGCCGCTGCTGGAGGAGCCGTCGCTCGCCGGGTACGGCTACCTGAGCGCGGCCCGGGCCGACTTCCTGCGCCGCCTGGACCGCCGCGAGGAGGCCGCCCTGGCCTACGAGGAGGCCCTGGCCTTGACGGACAACGAGGTCGAACGCGCCTTCCTGACTTCGCGCCTCGACGCCCTGCTCCGCCCCTGACCTCGGGCTTTTGCGACAAGTCGGGCGCTGGCGCGCCACGACTTGTCGGATTTATACCCTGACAGGGGAAAAGTTAGCGCCAATCGGTCGGGCTGGTGCGCCTATCGAGGGGTTGCCGAGCGGACCGCGGCGCGGGCGGCCTCGGGGGTGTCGGCGGCCAGGGCGGCCTTCGCGATCTGGCGGCACTCCTCCAGGGTGTGGGCGGCCAACGACTCGCGCACGGCGGGAATGCTGCGCGGGGCCATCGACAGGCTCGAGATGCCCAGGCCCGCCAGGACCAGGGCGAAGTCCGGGTCCGCGGCCGACTCGCCGCAGACGCCGACCGGCTTGCCGGCCTCGGCGCCGGCCGTGGCGCACGCGGCGATCAGGGCGATCAGGGCGGGCTGCCACGGGTCGAGGAGGTCCGCCAGGTCGCCGCACATGCGGTCGGCGGCGAACGTGTACTGGCTCAGGTCATTCGTGCCCAGGCTCAGGAAGTCGACGTCGCGCAGGATCGACGGGGCGCGCAACGCCGCCGCTGGGATCTCGATCATCACGCCGGTCGTCGGCAGGCCGTGGGCGCGGCAGGCCGCGGCGAACTCGGCGGCCTCCGACGCCGTGGCGACCATCGGGGCCATGACCCACACCTCGGCGTCGGTCGCGGCGGCGGCCGTGGCGATCGCGGACAGCTGCGTGGACAGGACCTCGGGGGCGCGGCGGGAGACGCGCAGGCCACGCACGCCCAGCGCGGGGTTGGGCTCGTCGGCCAGGCGCAGGAACGGCAGGGGCTTGTCGGCGCCGGCGTCGAGGGTGCGGACCACGACCTTGCGGCCGGGCAGGGCCGAGAACACCGCCGTGTACGCCGCGACCTGCTCCTGCTCGCCCGGCGGGTCGGTGTGGTCGAGATACAGCAGCTCGGTCCGGAACAGCCCGACGCCCTCGACGTCGGCGATCAGGTCGCGGGCGGAGCCGATGTTGGCCAGCAGTGCGACCGGATGGCCGTCGGCGGTGCGCCCGGGGCCGTGCGACGCCGCCCGCTGTGCCCGCACCTCCTGCGCCGCCCGGTTGACGGCCGCCGCCTCCTCGTCCGTGAGGCCCGCCGTCACCACGCCCGTGCCGCCGTCGACCGCCACGACGGACATATCCGGAATCTCACCTATCTCGGCACAACGCACGATCGCCGGGATGCCGAGCGTGCGGGCCAGGATCGCGGTGTGGCTGGTCGGGCCCCCCTCGGCCGTGACCAGCGCCAGGACCACCGAGGGGTCCAGGCCGGCGGTGTCGGCGGGGGCCAGGTCCCGGGCCAGCAGGATGAACGGGTGGCCGGGGGCGGGCACGCCGGGCATCGGCAGGCCGAGGCACGCGGCGACGAGCCGGTCGCGCAGGTCGTCGAGGTCGCTGACCCGCTCGGCCAGGTAGCCGCCGGCGGCCTCGAACGCGGCGCGGTGCTCGGCCAGGGCCGCCGCCAGGGCGTGCGGCGCGGCCGAGCCCGCCTCGATCGCGGCGTCGGCGGCGTCGGTGAGCATCTCGTCGGTGGCCATGAGGACCTGCGCGCGCAGAACCTCGGCGGCGGTGGGGTCGGCGGCCGCCTCGGCCCGGCGCGTGAGGTCCGCGGCAACGGACGTGACGGCCCGGCGTACCACATCCTTCTCCGCCGCGGCATCGACCACCGCGGGCGGCGACGGCAGCGCGGGCGGCGGGGCCAGGCGCAGCACCGGGCCCGCCGCCCGGCCCGGGCTCACGCCGATGCCGCGCAGCTCACGCATCGCTGGCGTCCAGATCGGCGGCGTCGAGGTCGCGGGCGAGCAGCGCGGCGAGCTCGTCCAGGGCGGCGTCGGCGCCCTCGCCGGTGGCCTCGAGGGTCACCGGCGTGCCCTGCTTGGCGCCGAGGGACAGCACGCCCAGCATGCTACGGGCCGGGACGGGCTTCTTGGAGGCGTCCGTGCGGATGGTCACGGACACGCTCTGGCGGGCGGCGGCGGCGACGAACAGGGCGGCGGGGCGCGCGTGCAGCCCGCTGGCCGAGCCGACGACGACGGTTCGTTCGGGCACGGCAACCTCCTCAGGCGTAAGAAACTACGGTTCGACCGTGACCTTGATCGCCTCGCCGCGGGCGACGATGCCGAAGGCGTCGAGCGCGCGGTCCAGGGGCAGGCGGTGTGTGATCAGGTCGGCGACGGGCACGGCGCCCGAGGCGATGAGGCGCAGCGCCTCCTTGTTGTGCGCGGGGCTGGAGCCGTTGGCGCCGACGATCGTCAGCTCGCGGTAGTGCACGAGGTTGGAGTCCAGGGCGATGACCGGCTTGTCCTTCGGCAGGCCGCCGAAGAAGCTGATCCGGCCCTGGCGCGCGGCCATCTGCACGGCCTGCTCCTGCGCCGCGCCGGCCGCCGCCGCGGTGATGACGACGTCGGCGCCGCGGCCCTCCGTGAGCTTGAACACCGCATCGACAACGTCGGTCTCGGAGCCGCAGATGGCCGCGTCGGGGTGCACGAGGTCGGCAGCCAGGTCGAGGCGCTCGCGGTTGAGGTCGACGAGGAACACGCGGGCGGCGCCGCGGGCCCGGGCCAGGCGCACGTGCAGGCAGCCGATCGGGCCGGAGCCCATCACGACCACGTCGTCGCCCGCGCCGACGCGGGCGAGGTTCTGGCCGTTGAGCACGCAGGCGAGGGGCTCGGCGACCGAGGCCTCGGCGTAGGAGATCCCGTCGGGGATGCGGTTGAGGCCGTCGACCTGCAGCACGTTGGGCGGCACGATCATGTACTCGGCGAAGCCGCCGTCGAAGTGGTACCCCATCGACACCTGGTTGGGGCACACGGTCATCCGGCCGCGGCGGCACTCCTGGCACCGCCCGCACGGGATGGCCGCGATGACCTGGACGCGGTCGCCCGGCGCCCAGCCGGCACCGGCCGCGTCCACGCCGGCCTCGACGACCTCACCGGCGATCTCGTGCCCCATCACGCGCGGCGGCACGATGTGGTGGTGTCCGAAGTTCAAGATCTTCACGTCGGTACCGCATGTCGAGCAGGCCCGCACCCGGATCTTCACGTCGCCGGGGCCCGGCGCCGGCTCGGGCGCCTCCTCGATGCGCACGTCGCCGGGGGCGTGGAACCGCACTACCTTCACGATCGCTCCATCGTCAGCTGTTCACAACCAGCAGTTCGAGTACCTGGTCGGGTTCGGTGGCGGCGCGCAGCCGCGCCGCCTGGTCGGGGTCCATGAGGATCTCGGCGAGCTGGGCGAGGATGTCGACGTGGCCGTCGCCGGCCGCGGCGATCGCCACGCAGACCCGCACGTCCTCGCCACCCCAGTCAACCCCCTCCGGGAAGCCGACCACGGCGAGCGCGTCGCGGCGGACCGCGTCCTTGCTGTGCAGGGTGCCGTGCGGGATGGCAACGCCCTCGCCGATGTAGGTGGAGATGCTCTTCTCCCGCTCGAGCATCGCGGCGACGTAGTCCTCGCCGACGGCGCCGGCCTCCACGAGCACCGCGCCGCAGCGGCGGATCGCCTCCTCGCGCGATCCGGCCCGTTCGCCGAGCCGGATCGCGTCGCGGGCGAGCAGGTCACCCACTGAGTTCACCGCCGCGCTGGACGGCGTTGACGACCTTCGTGACCGCGGGGTCGCCGATGAACACCTGGAACGGGATGATCACCTTGTCGGGCGCGCTGACGCGGGCCCGGGCGGCGAGGCCCGCGTGGCAGAGCACGACGTCGGCGTCGGCCGGGATCGAGTTGACCGGGGTGTGCTCCACGGTCACCGCGTTCTTGGCGAGCTGGCGCTTGAGCTGGCTGGCGAGCATGACGCTGCTGCCCATGCCGGCGTCACAGGCGACGACGACCTTCCTGATGTCCGTACCGCTGATGCTTGGCACTTATGCCTCCTGACGCGTGAGCTTGGCCTGGGCGTGCGCGGCCTCGTCGGGGTTGACGACGGTCTGCTCGTCCGGGCCCAGCGCCTCCTCCTTCGGCTCGCCGCGGCCGAAGCCCATGAGCATCGACGCGACGGCGAAGGTGACGGCGGCGGAGATGACGATGCCGAGCAGGACGACGAAGTACCCGCCCTTGGGTGTCACCGCCATGTAGGCGAAGATGCTGCCCGGCGACGGGGTGGCGACCAGGCCGGCGCCGGTGAGCATGAACGTGCCGACGCCCGAGGCGCCGCCGCAGATCATGGCGAGGATCAGCTTCGGCTTCATCAGCACGTACGGGAAGTAGATCTCGTGGATGCCGCCGAGGAACTGCACGATGATCGCGGCCGGCACGGTGGGGCGCAGCGAGCGGGGGCCGAAGAGGAAGAACGCGAGGAGCAGGCCGAGGCCGGGGCCCGGGTTCGACTCGATCATGAACAGGATCGACTTGCCCTTGTCGGCCGCCTCCGCGACGCCCAGCGGCCCGAACACGCCGTGGTTGATCGCGTTGTTGAGGAACAGCACCTTTGCGGGCTCTACCAGCACCGAGGTCAACGGCAGCAGGTGGTGCGAGACGAGCCAGTCCACGCCGTGCCCGGCCGTCTTGGTCAGCCCCTGCACCACGGGGCCGACGCCGTAGATACCGCCGACGGCCATCGCGCCGCCGATGATGCCGGCGCTGAAGTTGTCCACGAGCATCTCGAAGCCGGGACGGATGCGGTTCTCGACCAGGCCGTCCCACAGTTTCAGAACGTAGGCGGCCAGCGGGCCGATCAGCATCGCGCCGAGGAACATCGGTACGTCGGCGCCGATCACGATGCCCATCGTGGCGACCGCGCCGACCACCGCGCCGCGCTGGCCGTGCACGAGCCGGCCGCCGGTGTATCCGATGAGCAGCGGCAGCAGGATCTTGATCATCGGGCCGACGATCTGCGCGATGTGCGCGTTGGGCAGCCAGCCGGTCGGGATGAACAGCGCGGTGATGAGGCCCCAGGCGATGAATGCGCCGATGTTCGGCATGACCATCGAGGCGAGGTAGCCGCCGACGCGTTGCACGGAGGCTCGGAAGCCCGAGCCGGTGACCTCAGGTGTGTAGGTCGTCACGGGGGTGTCTCCTTCAGGAAGGCGGACCGGAGAGCAGGGGGCGGAGCTCGTCCGGGCGGGGGTGAATGGTGACGTTGTGGCGGATCAGGTCTTCCGGGCCGGGCATCCGGCTGCCGGGCAGGCTCACCGCGGCCGCGCCCCACGCGAGGCCCTCGGCGAGCGCCGCGGCGCCGCGCGCGCCGCCGGCGAGGAAGCCGGCCAGCAGCGCGTCGCCCGCGCCGACGGTGCTGCGCGGTCGGGCGACCGGGCAGGTGCCGGTGACGACGCCGTCGCCGTCGACGAGGACGGCACCGTCGGCGCCGAGGCTCGCGAGGACGGCAGCCGCGCCCCACTCGCGCAGCTGCTGCGCGGCGGCGACGACGTCGCCGAGGTCGCCCAGCGGCCGGCCGACGACCTCGGCGAGCTCGTCGCGGTTGGGCTTGAGCAGCGTGGCGCCGGCCGTCGAGGCCTCGCGCAGGGCCGGGCCGCTGGTGTCGACGGCGACCCGGATGCCGGCGGCGAGCAGCCGCCGGCACAGCTGGGCGTAGGCGTCGGCCGGCAGCCCCGGCGGCACGCTGCCGCACAGCACGACCCAGTCCGCGGTGCCGGCGCGGGCCAGCACGCGGTCGGTGATCTCGTCGAACTCGGCCCGCACCAGGGCCGGACCGGGCTCGTTGACCTTCGTCACGGTGCCGTCCGGCTCGGCCAGGGTGATGTTGGAGCGGGTCCGCCCGGCGATCGGCACCGCGAGCACCTCGACGCCCTCGGCCTTGAGCAGCCGGACCAGCTGGCCGCCCTCGTCGCCCCCGCACGGCAGGACCGCGACGGAGGGCACGCCGTTGGCCAGCAGCGCCCGGGACACGTTGACGCCCTTGCCGCCGGGGTCGAGGTGCGCCTCGGTGGCCCGGATGACCGCGCCGCGGGCGAGCCGCCCGACGTCCATGGCCCGGTCCAGGCTGGGGTTCAGCGTGACGGTGACGATCATGCCCGCACCACTCGCACGCCGGCGCCCTCGATGTCGCCGACGAGGTCGCTGTCGGCGCGGGTGTCGGTGATGAACATGTCCAGCTCGGCGAGCTCGCCGAAGCGGGCCAGGTAGTCGTTGCCGAGCTTCGTGTGGTCGGCGAGCAGGACCGTGCGGCGGGCCGCGCGGATCATGGCCCGCTTCACGGCGGCCTCGGCCGGGTCGGGCGTGGTGAGCCCGCGCTCGACCGAGATGCCGTTGGTGCCGAGGAACGCCACGTCGACGTAGAGGTCGGCGAGGGGCCGCAGCGACCAGTCGTCGACGGTGGCGAGGGTCTTGCCGCGCACCCGGCCGCCGAGCAGCAGCACGTTGAGGTTGGTGCGCGTGCCCAGCGCCGTGGCGATGACCGGGGAGTTGACCACGACGGTCAGCTCCCGGTCGGTCGGCAGCAGGTGGGCGAGCTTGATCGTGGTGGTGCCGGCGTCGAGGATGACGGCGCCCTCCTCGGGCACCTCGGCGAGCGCGAGCTTGGCGATGCGCTCCTTCTCGTCCACGAGCACGGCGTCGCGCGCGGCGAGGGCCGGTTCGAAGCCGATGCGCTCGACGGGGATCGCCCCGCCGTGCACCCGGCGCAGGACGCCGGCCCGCTCGAGGGTGGTGAGATCGCGCCGGATGGTCTCCGACGTGACGTTGAGCTCGTCGGCCAGCCCGGCCACCTCGACCCGCCCCTGCTCGCGGGCGATGCGCACGATGGCCTGCTGCCGCTCCTCGGCGTACATGATGTGGTTTCACCGCCGTTTCGTTTTGCTTGTGCTTTGTTTACGCCCGATTGTGTGGGCAGTCAAGAGTTGAACCACAGAAACCCACACCGGCCAGCCCACGAACCACACCGCCACCACCAGCCCGAGGAAGGCGGTCATACCCTGCAGGGCCGCCGTACGCTGCGGATCCCCGATCCACAGCCGCCCGGCCTGCAGCAGCGCGACCGCGATCGCCGCGCCGAGGACGGCCTTGCCCCATTCACGCCACTCGTACCTGACCCGTTCGGGCCCGCGCTTGGGCACCACGCGCGGCGGCGGCCCGCCGGCGAACCGGTGCGCGAAACGGACGTCGGCCCACCGCACCAGCGACGGGCCGAAGGCGACGGAGAAGCCGAGGTAGACGGCGGCCAGGGCGTGCGCCCGCCCGGCCTCGCCCCCGTTTCGCAGGTCCACTCCCGCGACGACGAGCAGCACGAGATCCACGACGGGCGTCGCGGCGAGCAGCACCGCACCGGCCCGCGGCCGCCGCAGGGGGTAGCGGGCGAGCAGCCCGGCGGCGAGCAGCACCCAGAACGCGATCTCACACCCGACGATCCAACCGATCAACATGCATCGAGCCTCGCCGCGCCGGGGCCGCGCCGCCTCGGCTCCGGCGACGGTTCGCGTACATCGTTGGTCGTACGCGCGGTTGGTCGTACGCGCGGTTGGCGCCCGCGCGGTTGGCGCCCGCGCCCACACGAACGGCCCGGCGGCGACGTGGGCGCGAAGCCGCGTCGCCGCCGGGCCGGTCCGGCAAGGATCGGCGGTTCAGTCGCCGAAGGCCGACCCCGTCTCCAGGAGGCTCTTGAGGTCGCTGAGCACCCACGCCCAGCCGCCGCCGGCGCCCATGTCCTCGAACTCGCCGGACATGAGCCGCCCCAGGTTGGGCGCGTCCGCCAGCTCGTGGGTCACGGTGAGCGACGTGACGCCGTCCTTGCCCTCCTTGAGCTCGTACGTCAGCCGCGTGAACCCTTCGGCGGCCGTGTTCGGGTCCATGAGCATGCGGAACGTCTGCACCAGCCGGTGCGGCGGGTCGACCTCGACCACCTCGCCGTCCACGCCGATCTCAGGCGCGCCGGCCGCGATCATGTCCGGGTTGGACCGCCCCCGCACGGCGCCGCCGGGGTGCAGCTCCATCTCGGTGGTACCGCGGTAGCCGTACCGCCCGTTCCACTCCGCCGACGTGACCATCTGGTCACGTGTCAAGCGCCCGCGCCGCGAGCGCCGCCTGCATGCGACTCTGCAGCCCGAGCTTCGCCAGAATCCGGCTGACATGCGTCTTGGTCGTCGCTTCGGCAATCCCGAGCCGCGCCGCGATGCCGGCGTTGGACAGCCCTTCACCGAGGCACGCGAGGACATCCCTCTCGCGCGCGGTCAGCACTCCGAGCGGCACCGGCCCGGGCGGCGGCGCCCCCTGCGGCCCCGCGATCGGCCCGGAGAACGCCGCCAGCACGCGCCGCGTCACGGCGGGCGCGACGACCCCGTCACCACGCGCAACCGCCCGGACGGCGTCGATGAGCTCGTCGGCCGAAGCATCCTTGAGCAGGAACCCGGCCGCACCGGCCCGCAGCGCCCCGAACAGGTACTCGTCGACGTCGAACGTGGTGAGCGCCAGCACCCCGCGCACCCCGCCGTCGACGAGCTCCCGGGTGGCCGCCACCCCGTCGAGCCGCGGCATGCGCAGGTCCATGAGCACGACATCGGGCCGCAGCCGCAACGCAAGCTCGACCGCCGCCGCCCCGTCCCCCGCCTCGCCGACCACATCGATCCCGGCCGCGGAGCGCAGGATGAGCACCAGCCCCGCGCGCACGGCCGGCTGATCGTCCGCGACCAGCACCCTGATCGCAGCGTCCTCTCGCGCGCCAACCCCGGTCCCGCCTACCCCGGCCGCAACAGCCCACGCCCCAGCGGCGGCGCTCCCGGTCGCAGCGCTCCCTCTCACGGCATCCCAGTTCACAGCAACCCCCGCACTCAAGGCCCCACGCCGGCGCCGCCGCCGGTCCCGATCCCAATTGCCCGCATCACGGCCGCCCTGGCCGCGGCAACCCGGGCCCTGGCCGCAACAGCACTCGCCGAGCGGTGCCAGCGCTCCCGGTCGCGGCGCTCCCCCTCACGGCGTCCCAGGTCACGGCAACCCCGCACCCAAGGCCCCACGGCGCCGGCGCCGCCGGTTCCACCTGCCCCACCACGGCCACCCTGGTTACGGCAACCCAGGCCTCGGCCGCAGCTGCTCCCACCCCGACGACGCCGCCGGTCCCGGTCCCAGCGCTCCCCCTCACGGCGGCCCGGGTCATGGCAACCCCCGGCCCCCGCCCCCGGCCCCCCACCC